>JAZQNC010000297.1:0-4611 GCA_045627165.1 Eubacteriales bacterium | reverse complement strand
CATGTGAAGCTGTCCTGTAACGTTCGGAGGGGGAATGACCACGGAGAAGGGAACCTTGCTGTGGTCGTCGGAGGGCTTGAAGTAGCCGCTCTCGTTCCAGAATCTGTAGATCCTGTCTTCAAATTCGGCGGGGTTGTAGGTTTTTGTCAGTTCTTTTTTCATTAACCGTATCTCCTTTTTCGTTTTTTTACTTGTATGACTGTGTTTGCCCTGAGCCTGTTCTCTGTCTGCAAAACAAAAAATCCCGTTGAGAGACAAATCTCCCACGGGACGTATTTTACGCGGTACCACCCATGTTCGCTGTACGGAATACACACCTGTTCCCGCATCGCGCGCTCATACCCGCTGTAACGTGCGGACACGCGCCGCCTTTTCTGACGGCAGACCTGACGGGCGACCCTTCGTCCTCTCCGCTGCGGCGTTCTCATCCCCCGCCGTTCTCTGTAAGCGCAGTACAGACTACTTCTTCCCGTGTCACCGGCTCGAAATATTCATTTATTCTGAATATATAGTTATTATATCACGAAGTTATCTTTTTGTCAACTATTATTTTTTACATAAAATGTCTCGCCGGCCGCAGAATTTACAGAAATTATATTTACAAAAGCGGCGATATGATGTAAAATATAGCCAAGCGGAAGAATGATATGAAAATAAAGGGAGATGAATTAAGTTGGCAGATAATTTTAACCCTAAGTACAGAAGAGTGCTGCTCAAGCTTTCGGGTGAAGCCGTCGCCGGAAAGATCGACGAAAAGGGCAATAAGAACATTCTCGATCACGGGCTTCTTGACGTGATATGCGGCAGGATAAAGGTGTGCCGTGAAATGGGAGTGCAGGTGAGCATAGTCGTCGGCGCGGGCAATATCTGGAGAGGCCGTCAGGGTACCGATATGGATTCGGTAAAGGCCGACCACATGGGTATGCTTGCCACCGTTATCAACGCCATAGCGATACAGGAGGCGCTCATCCGTCAGGGCGTACCCGCAAAGGTAATGACCGCGGTTGAGATGAAGGCCTTCGCCGAGCCCTTCACACGCGACGGCGCGATAAAGGCACTCGAGGACGGTTACGTCGTGATATTCGGCTGCGGAACGGGTAATCCCTTCTTCTCCACGGATACGGGCGCGGTGCTCCGCGCTGCCGAGACGGGAGCTGACGTTATTCTCCTTGCCAAGAACGTGGACGGCGTTTATGACAGCGATCCCAACAAAAATCCCGACGCGAAGAAATTCGATTTCATTTCCTACACGGATATTCTCACAAAGGACCTCAAGGTCATCGACTCCACAGCCGCGTCCCTTGCCCGCGACAAGGATATGAAGATGCTGGTGTTCGGTCTCAACAATCCCGAAAATATCGTCCGCGCCATGAGCGAGGATATCGGCACAATAGTGGGCTGCTGATGTCGATGTACGACAGTCGGAATCCGCAGATATCGTGCCGAAGAATAAACAAACGAAAACAATAATTACAACGGAGGAATAATATCCATGAAGCTCAACACAAAGGACTACGAAGAAAAAATGAAGAAGACCATTTCGGTTTTCGAGCATGAGATTTCCACGATCAAGGCAGGCCGCGCAAACCCGTCCGTACTCGACAAGGTACAGGTCGAATACTATGGCGCGCCCTCCGCTATCAACCAGATCGCAACAGTCCGCGTTTCCGACGCGCGCACCATTACCATCCAGCCCTTCAAGGCTTCCGACATAAAGATCATCGAGAAGGCTATCAATGCCTCCGATCTCGGACTTCCTCCCGTGAACGACGGCAAGGTCATCCGTCTGACCTTCCCGGCTCTTACCGAGGATCGCCGCAAGGAGCTCACAAAGCAGATAGAGAAGATGGGCGAGGAAGCAAAGGTAGCTCTGCGCAACGTGCGCCGTGAAGCAAACGATTTCTGCAAGAACGCAAAGAAGAAGAGCGAAATGACCGAGGACGAGCAGAAGCAGTCCGAAAAGCTCGTTCAGGACCTTACCGACAAGTACATAAAGGAGCTTGACGGAGTAGTCGCAGCCAAGAACAAGGAAATAATGACCATCTGACCCGCATATATAATGTCACATACACCCCGAAGAACGGCAGACGAACATCTTCGTCATATTGCCTTTATAATGGACGGCAACGGCAGGTGGGCCCAGAAGCGGGGACTGCCGAGAGAATTTGGTCATAAGCAGGGAGCCGAGACCTTCCGTAAGGTTTCCACCTACTGCCGCGACATCGGAATAAAGGCGGTCACCGTATATGTGCTGTCCACCGAAAATCTTACCCGCCGTCCCGAGCATGAGGTCAGCGCACTGATGGAGCTGCTGGACCGCTATCTCGACGAGGCGAAGCGGGACGCGGAAAAGAACAGAAGCTGGTTCCGCTTTCCCGGCGACAGAAGCGCGCTTCCCTCTTACATTGCCGACAAGATGACCGAGGTAGAGAATATTACCTCGGTCTACCGTGACAACCATATACTCAATCTCTGTATAAACTACGGCGGCCGCGCGGATATAGTCAATGCGGTAAATTCGCTTATGGCTCAGGGAAAGACCTCGCTGACAGAGGACGATATATCCCGCAGTCTTTCCTCACAGTGCGGCGTCGGAGACCCCGACCTTATAGTGCGCACCGGCGGAGACATAAGAGTGTCGAATTTTCTGCTGTGGGACAGCGCGTATTCCGAATTTCTTTTTACTTCCACTCTCTGGCCCGATATGAATGAGGATGAAGTGGATGCGGCCGTGGAGGAATACTACCGCAGAAACCGTCGCTTCGGCGCGGTCAGGTGAGAAGGTAACGCCATGAAACAAAGAATAATCACCGCAGTCATAGCCCTCTGTGTGTTTACCCCCTTCGTAATATTCTCGGACACCTTCATGATGATAATCTTTTCGGGTGTTCTTTCGATAGTGGGTATCGGCGAGATGCTCAACTGTATCGGGCTGCTGGCAAAACCGGCGGTTTCGATCCCCTCCTTTCTCGTGGGTGCGGCGGCTGCCCTGCTGACGCGGCTTATGAGCGCGGAGCAGTACATAATCAGTATGTTCGCCATATACTTCATATATATGGTGATCATCCTCACGGCAGCGGTGTTTTCCCACGGCGGGATCGGTGTGACCGACGCCGCGCTGAGCGCGATGATGACCATATATATCAGCTTCGGTTTTTCTTCTCTCGTGCTGCTCAGGGACATGAAAAACGGATTCTGTATCTATCTGCTTGCGATAATCTGCCCGTGGCTGTGCGATATCTTCGCGTATTTCACCGGTGTGCTTTTCGGCAGGCATAAGCTCATACCCGACGTGAGTCCGAAAAAAACGGTGGAGGGCGCGATAGGCGGCACGGTGTGCGGAACGCTGCTCACCTTCCTTTACGGACTTGCCGCGGCGAGATTCTTTGTGGACGGAAGCGCGAACGGACTTATCTTCCTTATCGGCGGCTTCGTGATGTGCATAATATCCCAGTGCGGCGACCTTATAGCTTCGGTTATCAAGCGTCACTACGGCATAAAGGATTACGGAAACGTGTTCCCCGGACACGGCGGAGTCATCGACCGTTTCGATTCGATACTTCCCACCTCCGCGGCACTCTTTCTCATGCTCTTTGCGATAAACGCCTTCGAGCTTTTCGTCTGAGGCATTATTATTAAATAATTGTAAATAAGCGGCGAAAGCCCTTGCAAATCAGCCGACAGTGTAGTATAATTATAAAGCTGTCAGCGATGCGGATTTAGCTCATTTGGTTAGAGCGCGACCTTGCCAAGGTCGAGGTGGCGGGTTCGAATCCCGTAATCCGCTCCAACAAAAAAACGTCTTTTGTCTACCAAGGCAAAAGGCGTTTTTTTGAACGATGTGTTCCGCTTTCGCGGAACGTGATGCGCACATCGTGCGTGATGTTCGCCTACGGCGAGTGATGTGCCTGCGGGCATAAGTGGTGGAATACATCACATCACTTTGCGGCGAAGCCGCAAAACATCACTGTGAGTGAAACGAACAGCATCACTGTGCCGCAAGGTACAACATCACTTATCTCGTGACTTTGGATATCCAAAGTCGTTGCTTGCAACGGTGTAGGACAACTATCAAATAAAGAAAACCTGCTGAAAGGATTATTTTACCCTTCTCAGCAGGTGCTTTTTGATGAAAAAGTAAAGTTATTTGCTGTTTTTTCTTGCTTTGATTATGTTGGAGATGCTTCCTACCGAAGCGGCAAGCCCGAATATGAGCGCGTACGCAAAGTCTTTTATGAATGCGCTCTTTATCTCCGGTGCTTCGAGGAAATCCGGCGTTGCCCTGACACATTCAAAGAATGTGACGCCTTCTTCCTTGAATGCCTGATATATTTCAAAGGAAACGCAGACGTATTCGGCAATGAAGGTCATCAGTATCAGCATAACGATCGAAACGATAAGCCCGGCGACGGAGTTTTTGCTCCTTTTTGCAAAAAGATTGTAGCCGAAGTTTGCAAGCACGAAGATCACGAGTCCGCAGACTCCTGCGATTATCCCCGCTTGATAGATGAGGAAATAAAGAAGTCCGCCGATTATCGAAAACAGAAACGCGCCGACGGCACCGGCGATTATGTTTCCGTTGCCTTTTTCGGGAGCCTTGACGACAGCAGG
>JAZQNC010000296.1:0-3279 GCA_045627165.1 Eubacteriales bacterium | reverse complement strand
CCGAGTCTGTTCAGGTCTTTTTTCGGGCTTGCCGCATAGAGCCTGAGCGCCGAAAGAAAGGTCTCGGTTCCTACTCTGTTCCGGCTGCGTGTTATGTCGCATATCGTGCGTTCAAGATCGTATGCGGGTACCTCGTTGCCGGCGGGTGTTTTCAGTACCGTTCTGCCGAGGGAAAACAGCTCCTGCTTTATATAGTATACCTTACATTCCGCTTTTATCGACTGTGACGGGGTACAGTCCGACGGGGCGGTTATCGTATGTTCAAATGGGGTGCGGTCTGAAATCCCGTGAAGAAACAGAGCGGTCTCGTGAGAGAAGATGATTTTATCCGAACGGTTTGAAATCATAAGCAGCTCGTCCTGCAGATCATCGGTCATAATATACTGACCGTGGGCGATACGGCTGATTTTTTCGTCCCTGCACAGCCTGTATAGTATTGCTTTTGAGATGCCGTATTCCTCCGCTGTTTTAGATTCGATGATCCCGCCCTGTTCTTTTGCGATTGCCGAAAGCTCGTTCATGAAGTCCATATTTTCACCTCGGTTATTATGATCTTGTGATATTATATCCTATTATATCCGTTATTATGGTGAAAGTCAACACAAATATTACTTTCATCATGATATTGTAATCAATATCATGACCAAAGTCAACGGGAGCGTTTATTTTTTATAGAGCCTCAGGGCGTTTGTTACCACGAACAGGGAGCTGCAGGACATGGCGGCGGAGGCTATCATTGGCGATAATGCTATTCCGAGGGGGATATAAAGCGCTCCCGCGGCTATCGGGATACAGAGGATGTTATAGAAGAACGCCCAGAACAGGTTCTGCCTTATACAGCGCATGGTTATCCTCGAGAAGCGCATTGCCTCCGACACGTCCCGCATATCGCTTTTCATTATCACTATTCCGGCGCAGTCTATGGCTATATCTGCTCCCGCGCCCACGGCTATTCCTATATCCGCCGAGGCGAGGGCGGGTGAATCGTTTATGCCGTCGCCCACCATGGCTGCGGTTTTTCCCTGTGCTGAGACGCGGCGTATTTCCTTTTCCTTTTCGGCGGGGAGAAGTCCGGGCATGACCTCGTTTACTCCCGTCAGTGCGGCGATCTCCTTCGCCGCGCTTTCGCTGTCGCCGGTGAGCATGACGGTGCGGGCGTATTTTCCGATCTCGCTTACCGCCTGTGCCGAGCCCTCGCGCAGAGAATCCCTTGCCGCCAGCGCTCCGACGAGCCTTTCGCCCCGGGCGAAATACATCGGCGTGCCTTTCGGCGCGGAAACGCCTGAGATATCTATGCCGTTTTCAGTCATGAAGGCCGCGCTTCCGGCAAGCAGTCTCTCCCCGCCGGCTTCGGCGCGTATGCCCTTTCCCGCCGTCTCGGTAAAGCCGGTGATCGGAATTTCTTCTGTCACTCTGCCGGCGCAGTACTTCACCGCGGCGTGCGCCAGCGGATGTGTGCTGTCCTTTTCGAGGGCGTATGCAAGGGCGAGAAGCTCCTTTTCGTCTGTCTGTCCGATGGTGATTACATCGGTTATTTCGGGATTTCCCCCGGTCAGCGTTCCGGTCTTGTCGAACATCACCACATCCGCCTTTGCCAGAGCTTCAAGGGCGGAAGCCGATCTGACCAGTATTCCCTTTGAGGCGAGATTTCCCGCGGCGGCTGTTATCGCCACGGGGGTGGCAAGTCCCAAAGCGCAGGGGCAGGATATCACCAGCACCGACACCGCTCTTGTCAGCGCGAAGCCGATATCGCAGCCGAGGATGAGCCATATCATCGCGGTAACTGCCGCTATGCCCATTACGCAGGGGACGAATATCCCGGCTATCCTGTCGGCGAGCTTCGCCGAGGGAGCCTTTGAAGCCGAGGCGTTTCTCACCAGCTCGGTTATCTGCGCGAGGGTGGTGGCGTTTCCCACTCTTTCGGCTCTTACGCGGAGCACTCCCGAAAGATTCACCGAAGCGGAAAGCACGCTGTCACCCTCGGTTTTCTGCACCGGCATTGCCTCGCCGGTCAGCGCGGATTCGTCGAGAGAAGCGGTACCGCTTATTACTCTTCCGTCTATCGGAGAACGTTCTCCCGCGCGGAGGATGACTGTATCGCCCTCGATTATCTCGGAGCATTTTATCTTTATTTCCTTACCGCCGCGCTCCACCGAGGCCGTGTCGGGCGCGAGGGTCAGCAGACGCTTTACCGCCTCCGAGGTTCTGTCCTTCGAGCGCTGTTCCAGCAGCTTTCCCACTGTGACAAGGGTCAGAATCATCGCCGCCGACTCGAAATACAGGTCATGGGAATATTCCGCCGCCCGGGAGAGGTTTCCCTGTGAGAGGGAATGTATTATCATGTACAGCCGCACTGTGCCGTAGATCACCGATGAGGCCGAGCCGCATGCCACCAGGCTGTCCATGTTGGGACTGAGGTGAAAAAGAGCCGAAAAGCCCTTTATGTAGAATACCCGGTTGACGTACAGCACCGGAAGGCAGAGCAGAAAGACGGTCAGAGCGTATACGCCGCTGTTTTCCTCTCCCGAAAGAAAGGGGGGCAGGGGAAGACCGAGCATTCCTCCCATGGAGATATACATCAGCGGAAGCAGAAAGCATACCGAAATTATCAGCCTTGTTTTCACAGGAGTGTCTGTGTTTTCGGTTTCTGCCGCATCGCTTTTTTCGCCCCGGAGAGACGCTCCGTAGCCCGCCTTTTTAACTGCGGCGCATACTTTTTTCGGGCTTAGCACGCTTTCGTCGTAGTCAAGGGTGAGGGTGTTTGTCATCAGGCTGACCTCGGCGCTCTTTACGCCGTCCAGCTTTTTTACCGCCCTTTCCACCGCCGCAGAACAGGCGGAGCAGGACATTCCCTTTATGTCGAATCTGGAGATCAAGGTTTTTTACTCCCGTAACAAATTCACCGAAACATATTTATTTGCTGATATGTTTCGGTGTTTTCGGTTTATTTTATCTTAATATGCTCACGCGCCGAGGACTGTGAGGATCGTCTGGGCGTAGACGCGGACGAGGAAATCGTTGGGGTGGTTTATGTTGTTGCCGGTCATGTCGCAGAAGCGTTTTTTCGTCAGCAGGTATCTGTGCATGGAGGTCATGGGCACAAGGTCAGCCTGCGTGCCGTATTCGCCCGCCAGCTTGGCAAGGAGAAGCTCGTGCGTGTCGTGGTCGCGGACGAACTGGTTTGCCAGAGGATTGGGCAGAGTGGTGGAGGTAAAGAGCAGCTCGCAGGAAGGATTGAGCTTGAGTATCTGCTCGGCTATGCGGCGGTTGTTGTCGCGG
>JAZQNC010000295.1:0-2133 GCA_045627165.1 Eubacteriales bacterium | reverse complement strand
CTTTCAGTGAAGATGTACTCAGCCATCTTAGGATTCCATCTTCTTGTGAGGTGTCCGAAATGAACGCCTGCTTCAAGCAGCTGCTTGATAGAAATAATTGCCATATTATTTTCCTCCTTCGGTTGTATCCTCCACAGCAAGATAAGTTTGATAAATTTGCACCGAAGTGCCTGCTGTGTGTGGATTTCCGGTTATATGACATAAAACCAGATGTGTGGTATTATATCACAAATACAATATAATATCAAGAAGTATGTGCATAATTTACAATTTTGTTACATGAAAAATGCGGCTCAAAGTGAACCGCATTTTTATTACATCACGCTCAGCCGATTTTTTCAAACTGCTTGATCGTCTGTTCGATCATTTTGGTAAGCATCTTCTGCTTCTTTTCGTAGGTGGAGGCGAAGTTGTTCTTCTGGAAGGACGACCATATAACGCCCTCTATTCCCCAACCGTAGATGTCGGATGCTTCATACATGATCGAATTTTTGATTATGTCGGCTGCCTGAGCGTCAAGCGGATCTCTCGCTCTCTTGACCTTGATCGTGATCTCGTAATATGCCGGAAGCACCTCTTTTGAGGACAGCCATGACATATATTCAAGGATAATTCCGGTTTTCTCGTAATCTGTAACTGTAGCGGGGATTCCGAGTATAGTCGTGAACTGATCTACGCCGTGGTAGTAATTTTCCTGACTGTCATCGAATTTCGGGTTGGGTGCAAAGCCGTAATCCGATTCCATATCACGAAATTCAGCCGTCGCGTCAAGTCCGTTCTGAACGAAAAGGAAGTGATTCTGAGCGAAGAGCGCCTTGCGGCAGTATTCGTACAGGTGGTTGTAGCCGTCTAAGTTGAAGCCGTTCGATGCGTCGGCATATTCGATCGTGACGTTGTTATCCGTGAGAACGTCGTGGCACATCTCTATGACCTTCGCCGTCTTTTCGGTGTTGACCGATACCACGGGCATACCCTCTTCGTCACGCGACGTGAAATAAACTCCGCATCCTTTAAGGAAGTAGATAACGTTGCCGTTGAGACTTCCGTCCTCGCGGAGCATACCGTAAAGGTCGTTGCCCGTCATCTTTCCGTCACCGTCGAGGTCGTCGGATACCGACTTTATCATATTCAGCACGACGTCAAGCGTCCAGCCGTTTGAGAATATGAGATCGTAGGGATTCGTAAGATTGCGGTCCTCGATTATCTTCTTGTTGAAATACAAGAATCTCGCACCGCTGAAATTCTGCATCGAAATATCGCTTACCATCATAAAGAGCTTTCCGCCTATCATAAGCTCATCGGCGCAGTTCTTATCCCAATACGGCTTTGTGAAATCCACGTTTTCAAGTGTATTGAAATCGAGCAGATAGCCGCTGGTAGTCAGATCGGCAAGCATATTCTTGGAATCGACCGCGAGATCGTATTCGGCATCGTTCGCCTGAACGAGCGTGCGTACCGGTCCTGCGGGAGAAGGATCGGGGACGGTCACGATATTTACGTTGAATTTTTCGGACGTCTGAAGATTTCTGCTGAATACCGCGTCGTTTACGACTTCACCGTCTTCCTTTTCAGCTGCGATGAAATAATCGTCGTAGTCGTTCGCGCCGGCGCCGAAACGGTAGCAGATCGTGAAATCCGGTCCGTCTGCGTTGTACGCGGGGAGATCGGGTGCGGGATTATCGTCTGTGGTCTCGGTTTCACCGCTCGCATTCTGAGTATCCGCGGCGTTATTCGTTTCATTGCCCTCATTCGGCTTTGAACCGGCGCACGCAGCGAACGAAGCCATCATCGCGGCAATAAGCAAAATAGAGATTATCTTTTTCATAGTCTTTCCTTTCGGTTATTGATTACAGGTTGATTATAACACATCGGTATCCGCAAGTCAATACAAATGGTAATATTTTTCACAAATATATTAAAGCCCTGTCATGCTTGCGAGAAGTCTGCCCGTGCTTTCGAGCATCTTGGATGCTTCGACCGTACTTTCAACGGGAAGCGACGCGATGAACGAATCCGCTTCAAATGTAAGCACGCCCTTGTAATTGATGTCGTGGAGGGCTTTCGTTTTCTCGCGCCGATCCATCGACTTCGTAAACGGAAGCGTGTGGCGGTCGTCCATATTGTTGTTGTCGT
>JAZQNC010000294.1:0-3127 GCA_045627165.1 Eubacteriales bacterium | reverse complement strand
TACGATCCGACTTCTCCTTTTTCGGGAAAAATCATTATGAATTATTATTTCGCGTTCATTTTCAGATATGCGTTGATGAACTCGTCGAGATCGCCGTCCATTACGGCGCCGATATCTCCGTCCTCGCAGCCTGTTCGGGTGTCCTTAACGAGAGTGTAGGGCATGAACACGTATGAACGTATCTGAGCGCCCCATTCGATATTGGTCTTAACGCCCTTGATATCCTCGATCTTGTCGAGCTTCTCGCGCTCCTTGATCTCCATGAGCTTGGATTTGAGCATTCGCATAGCGGTTTCCTTGTTCTGGAGCTGTGAACGCTCTGTCTGACAGCCCACCACGATACCGGTGGGGATATGGACGATACGGATGGCGGAGTCGGTCTTGTTGATGTGCTGACCGCCTGCTCCAGAGGAACGGTGAGCGGTGATCTCAAGGTCTTCTTCCTTGATCTCTATCTTTCCGTCCTCATCGGAAAATTCGGGCATAACCTCAACGGAAGCAAAGGAGGTATGTCTGCGTCCGGAAGCGTCGAAGGGAGATACGCGCACAAGTCTGTGAACTCCGTTTTCGCCCTTGAGATAACCGTAGGCGTTGTTGCCCTCGATGGTTATAGTCGCGCTCTTGATTCCGGCTTCTTCACCGTCCAGCCAGTCGATGAGCTTTACCTTGTATTTGTGTTTCTCACCCCAGCGGGTATACATACGGTAGAGCATGAGGGCCCAGTCCTGAGCCTCGGTGCCGCCTGCGCCCGGATGGAAGGAAACGATGGCGTTGTTGGAATCGTATTCGCCCGAAAGAAGAATTTCGATGCGCTGCTTCTTTTCTTCCTTTTCGATCTCGACGACCTCTGTCTCGACCTCTTCGACAACGCTCTCATCCTCTTCTTCGATTCCCATCTCGATGAGAGTTTCGCAGTCCTCAAGTCTGGTCATGAGCGCGTAATACGCTTCCAGCTTGTCCTTGAGGGATTTGATGGTCTTGAGTATCTTGCTCGAAGCCTGCTGATCGTTCCAGAAGTTTTCGCCCGTGGTCTGTTCCTCAAGCTCCGCTATTTTTGCTTTTGTTTCGTCAATGCGGAGAGCGGTGCCGAGATCCTCCGCCTCGGCTCTGATTCCCTGCAATCTGTATTTTGCTTCTTCAAGCTGTACAATCATTGATGTATAATTTCCTTTCAAAAACGCTCGTGCGGTCTGTGACAATCACAGCCGATTCTATATCAGAGCGCTTCAATATTTGTATGCGGATATTTTTCAATATTTCCTTCATAGCCTGCCGAGCGTATCAGCTCTTCAAGCAGAGAAAGAGTGTGTATTTCCGAACAGTAATGGCCGATCTCGAAGGCGTTCATTCCGGCGGCATGGCTGTCGAGCATGTGGTGATAGCCTATTTCTCCCGAAACAAAGGTATCCGCACCCAGAGAAAAGGCTTCGTCGGTAAAATCTCCACCCGAACCGCTGACTACGGCAACTCTCTGAACCACGTCGCAGGGAACGGCGGCTTTTATCACATTCGCTCCCGTGACCTTTTTCAGCATATCGGCGAATATTTCCGCGTCCCAGCTGTATTCCAGCTCACCGATCCTGCCGCAGTTTTCGGCGAATTTCGAGATGTTTGTCAGTCCCAGCATATCGGCAAGGCGGTCGTTGACTCCGCCGTCAAGAGCGTCGAGCCTCGTGTGAAAGGACATGACCGATATATCCGACTTTATCAGACCTATCAAACCGGAATCGGTTATCGCGGGAAGCCGCCTGAATATCAGCGGGTGATGCGTAACGATAACGTCGGCTCCTATACGATGCGCTTCCTTTTCCGCGTCCTCATCGCAGTCGAGGGAGAGAAGGACATTGCGCACTTCCCTGTCTGGGCACGGACAGACCATAAGTCCGTCGTTGTCCCACTCCGCCGAAAGCGAAGAGGGAATCAGACTGTCAAGCGCGACGTACAACTGATGAACTGTCATAATTTTTCCTTTATCGCTTCGAGCTGTCTGTACAGTTCGAGCAATTCTTCGTACTCAACGCCCGAAGGATTTGCGGACGCTTCAAAGCCGCGGATGCGTTTGAGTATATATTCCGCGCGATGCCTGATAAAATCGGCAAATTCCGGCTGAGAATAATTATCCTTTCCGATGAGGGCTTCAAGCGGTGAAATGCTCGCCGCGCTTCCCGTAAAACGTGCGCAGATTATCTCATAGATACGCCTGTCCTCGCGGACAAGCTTCTCGCCGGTTATTTCAAAGCCCGCTCCGTACAGGAACACACGCAGCGCCGAAGCCTTTGTCATGGGCTGGAGAATGAGCCGGATACCGGTATCTCTTACGTATTCGCTGCGTGAGATTATCTGCGCGATAAGCTCTCCGCCCATTCCGCAGATAAGGATATCGTCGGGCATATCGCTCTCGCAGCCGTCCAGTCCGTCGGCGCGGCGAAGTCTGACCTTTCCGCCGAGACCGTGTTCGGCGAGATTCTTTTCCGCCTTTTCGAGCGGTCCGTCAACCACGTCCGATGCGGCGGCATAGGAGCAGATACCGTTCTGAAAAAGAAATATGGGAATGTGGCAGTGGTCGGTGCCTACGTCAAGAATACGGCTCCCGCGGCGAACAAAGGAAGCCGCCGCGCCGAGCCTGGGACTCAATCGTATTCTGTCGGTATTCAATTCACTTTGTCGAGAGATAATCGTTGATTGCGGCAACAAGCTCGTCGGCGTCAACGCCGTGAACGGCGCAGGCTTCTTCGATGCTTTCGCCTCTGGATGCGGGGCAGCCGAGACAGTGCATACCGATTTCAAGGAAGAACTGAGCGAGATTTACGTCGTAATCGAGAAGATCGCCGATGATAGTTTCTTTTGTCACTTCAATTTCCATGGTAATAACTCTCCTTTTATTTTTCATTGCCAAAAAACATAATAATCCAACTTACAGTATATTATACTATTATCTTCCGTTAAAGTCAACAGCGAATGACGCTGTATTTTGTTAATTATTATATAGTGAATTCCCAAAGTAAAATCCACAGTGGAATTTGAAGTGGAAGTTACCGTGGGAAAGAATTTGTGGTAGAATTTAGTCTGGGAAAAGGAGGGCTCAGACAATGAACCACGAAAAGAAAAACAAGCACATGACGCTGGA
>JAZQNC010000293.1:0-4802 GCA_045627165.1 Eubacteriales bacterium | reverse complement strand
TTGGCCTCCGACTTAGGGCTTGTCGTGCTCGGTACCTTTGTTCGCAAAAATATAGTCGATTTTTGTGTTGTGTTTGTTTTGACCGAAGTTGTGGAAGGTCTTTACAAGCTCAGAGGTCATATCTTCAAGAGGATAAAGCGGCGCGTTCTTAGCTGTGGCTATGGCGCACGAATCGGGCTCGGCATTCATATCTCCGGTAAGAATCATGGGAAGCTCCCAGTCCGCGTTATCCGCCTCCATGCGCTTTACTATCTGACCCATACCGAGTACCCTTGCCTGATCGCTTACATGGTCAAGGTGAGTATTGTAAAAACGGAATGGAAGATCGCGGTCCTTGTGCTTGAGCATAAGCGTTACGACTATGCGGGGACATGAGCTCTGTTCCTCGAATCTCGTTCCGGGAACAAATGGAGTGGGCGAAAGCCAGCACTGATGGAAACCGAAAAGCGTAAAGTCGGCAGTCTTGAAAGCAACACAGTTTGACTCGCCGTCAAAGTTTTTCTCTCTTCCGTAACCGATTACGGTATAATCCGGAAGTGCTTCGGCGATCATCTGCTGCTGTCCGGGACGAGCTTCCTGAAATCCGATAATGTCAGGCTTTTCATCGGCAAAACGCTTTTTTGCCAGTTCAAAGCGCGGTGCAAACTGTTCGTTTGTC
Source organism: Eubacteriales bacterium (assembly GCA_045627165.1). Classification (GTDB taxonomy): domain Bacteria; phylum Bacillota; class Clostridia; order Oscillospirales; family CAG-272; genus JAZQNC01. Next base: position 4,144 of record JAZQNC010000293.1, on the reverse strand, counting down.
GAGCAGAGAAGATTGAAAGTTACTATTTTGAGTTTAACCTTTTCCATGATCCAAATACTCCTTTATGGTGTTCAGTTGATTTATATCAGAAATATGTGTTTGGCGAAGCGGTGCGCAGCGAATAGGAGGAAAGCAGTTCTTCGTCCGTTTCCACTTCATCCGCGTACTCTGAGAATTTGTTCTCGTATTGTTCCTGAATACAATACTCCTCAAGCCGTTCAAGCTGTTCCGTATCGCAGGGCTTGAAATCGGAACGGGGAATAAGGTCCAGCTTTTCCACTATGTAACATGCGTAATCATCTTCGATTTTGCGTGTCTCGCCGACCTTCATGCCGGCAACTTCCGAGACAAGCTCAAAACCGTAGACGTTAAGCTCATTGGCGGAAACGTAAAAGCCGTTGGTATAATAGGACATATCCACTTCGTTGTAACGTGCCTGAATATCCTCAAAGCTTTCACCGGCGCGGAGGTCAAGCATCGCGCTGTCCACCAGCTCCCGCTTTGCCGCTTTTTCTTCATCGGTCAGCGGAGTCGTTATCGGATAACCGTTTTCATCATAGGTGTATTCATCATTTTCGTTATATACGAATTTTTCCGCGGTGTAGATGATGATATAGCGTATGCGGGAGTAGTTGTCTTCATAGTATTTATCTATCTGACTGTCGCTGACCGCTTCGATTCCGTTTTCGCCGTAAAGATAGTCGTACACCGCATAAAGCTTTTCTTCGGCGATATAGCAGTCGCGCAGGATCGTATCGTTTATCCCATATGCGGAAAGACTGGAATTAAGCGCGGAACGGCCGCCGAAGTATTCTGTTTTTTCGGCTATATCTCCGTCTATGGACGTTATTACATCGTTGTCGAGCTTCAGACCATATTCACGGAAAAGCTGAACTCCTACGAGAATGTACTTGATATTCTTATTTGTGAGGTTGGAAGCATACTGCTCGGTCGTCATATCGTCCGAAGCGTAGGAATCCCAGAATTCATCGCTGTCGAGTGAACTGTTATAGTAGGAAAGAAACTGCGATTTATAGGTGGAAAGCCAGTACGAGTACATGTTCGGAGTAATCGACGAATCTTTGAAAGTCATTATAGCCGCCTGTTTTGAACAGGACGTCAGCGTACCGAAAAGTATGACTATCGCAAGCAGCAATGATATTGCCTTGGATGATCTGATATTTATCATTTGTATTTCCTCTTATAAGACGACGAATATGGCGTTTTGTTTCATTGATTTATGTTAATTTGCTTTTGAAGACTGCTTATATAATTCGGTGTATTTTCTGAGAATCTCAACGATCAGTTTCAGCGGGTCGTCGCCGCGTTTGATTCTGACTCCCGCATAGGGTTTATCGCCGGGGGTGAGCGTGATCCGCCCGTTATAGGCGGCGGCCATGGCCATCCATACCGCGGTGTTGAAATCATCGGGGATTATGTGTATGCTGTTTTCCGATTGTGTGATTTTATTGAATCTCAGAACAGAGCCCTGCGCACGGATATAGGAAATCATAAAGAGATTTTCAACGGTGCGCGGTATGTCTCCGTATCGGTCTATCAGTTCATCGCGGATATCCGAAATATCTTCATCAGTTTCTATCGAAGCGATCTTTTTATATGCGTCGATGCGCTGTGCGGCAGAAACGATGTATTTTTCGGGTATGTACGCATCGACCGTGATGTCTACCTGACATTCGGTCTTTGTTCTGGTCGATACGCCCTTTTCTTCAAGAACGGCTTCGTTGAGCAGCTTCATGTACAGGTCATATCCGACAGAATCGATATGACCGTGCTGTTCCGCTCACAGCAGATTTCCCGCTCCGCGAATCTCAAGGTCACGGAGAGCTATCTTGAAGCCCGCTCCGAATTCGGTATAGTCTCGGATTGCCATCAGCCGCTTTTCTGCTATTTCGGTAAGCATTTTGCCTTTCGGATAGGTGAAATAGGCATAGGCACGTCGGTTTGAGCGTCCGACACGTCCTCGTATCTGATGAAGCTGAGAGAGTCCCATTCTGTCGGCGTTTTCAATGATCAATGTGTTGGCGTTCGGAACGTCAACGCCTGTTTCGATGATCGTGGTGCAGACTAGTATATCTAGCTCACCGTCGATGAGCTGCTTCCAGATATCGGAAATCAGCTCTCTGTCCATCTTTCCGTGAGCCGTTGCGATCCTTGCTTCCCCTCCTGCCAGTGCCTGTACATGAGCAGCGGCAGCGTCTATCGTCTCGATATCGTTGTGAAGATAGAATACCTGGCCTCTGCGTCGAAGCTCCTTCTTTATAGCTTCTCCCATAATAATATCGTCATGCTCAAGTACATAGGTCTGAACCGGAAAACGGTCTCCGGGAGCCTCTTCAAGTATCGACATGTCTCTTATGCCGCTCATTGCCATGTTGAGAGTTCTCGGAATAGGTGTTGCGGTAAGGGTAAGTACATCGACATTTTTGGTAAGCTGTTTCAGCTTTTCCTTCGCGGCTACGCCGAAACGCTGTTCCTCGTCTATTATCAGAAGTCCGAGGTCTTTGAATTCCAGATCCTTGGAGAGCAGACGGTGAGTACCGACGATGATATCGGTTTCTCCCCTTCTCAGTCTGCGCAGCGACTCGGCCTGCTGTTTGGGAGTCCTGAATCTTGAAATCATATCAACGCTTACTGGAAATCCTCTCATTCTCGAAAGCATTGTCTGATAATGCTGCAATGCGAGAATCGTCGTAGGCACGAGGATCGCTGTCTGTTTCTGAGAGCAGACGGCCTTGAATGCGGCGCGAAGCGCGACCTCGGTCTTGCCGAAACCAACGTCTCCGCACAGCAAACGATCCATGGGGACGCTCTTTTCCATATCGTTTTTGATATCGGCTATCGCGGCAAGCTGTCCTTCCGTTTCATCATATTCGAATGCTTCTTCAAACTCTCTCTGATATTCGTCGTCAGGATAAAAGGCGAACCCTTCACGGCGCAGACGTTCGGCATAAAGCGCGATAAGCTCCTTTGCCATTGCCTTTGCGGCGGTCTTGACTCTTGTTTTCTGCTTCTGCCATTCGGTACCTCCCATCCGGGAGAGTTTGAGCAAACCGTCATCCGAGTGAGCGCCGATATACTTTGAAACCATGTCAAGCTGATCGGTGGGAAGATAGAGCATATCGGTACCGGCATATTTTATTTTGACAAAATCCTTCGTGATCCCGGCGACCGTCAGCTTTTCCAGACCGAGATACTGACCGATTCCGTGATTTGAATGGACTATGTAATCACCGATTTCCAGGTCGGCGTAGGACATTATTCTTTCGCGCGAGGATTTCTTTGATGCGCTCTTCTTCTGCCGTGCGTTTATTATGTTTCCCGAAGAACCGGAAGGATACATTGAAATAACGGCGAGCTTCGAATCGGTAAGGTCATAACCCGAAAACGGCATTCCGTATACGATACAGGGAAGCCCGTCGCGGCAATCATCCGCACTGCAGATAACGGCCGGAACGTCGTTCTCATTGAGCATTGACAGCAGATTTTTCGCCATTGCCTCGTTTTCGCAGAGAATGAGTATATTCCATCCGTTTGAAAGATATCCTCCGAGATCGTCACGCAGAAGTTCTATGTTATCCGAATATGACACTGTCTGACGTGTTCTGAAGGTAAAAATCCCCGAAAGCCTCTGACCTGTAAACGACTGGGTAAAGGTCTCTATATAACAGCAGATATTCGTCTCGCACCAGAGATTGAAATCCTTCTGCCATTTACCGTATTCCGCATATTCGGCCGCGATCGAACCTTCGGAAAGCATCGCGGTTATGGTTTCGGAAATATGCCACTCAAACGCCTTGAGCCGTTCGTTGAGTCCGTTCCGGTCAATGACGAATACCGCGGGCGTATCCGAAAAGTAATCGAGAAGAGTCTGTTTTTCGGGATAAATGAGAGAAATGTATTTATCGGCAAAATTGAGCTCACTTCCGCTCTTAACGGCTTCAAGCTCGGAAACAAGTACGTCCCTTATTCTCTCATCGCCGCATTTCTTTATCTGAGCGGAGATTACTTTGGAGAGTTCCTCGCGCTTTTCCGATGATATAATGACTTCATGAGCCGGTATCAGCTCGGCACTCTGTATATTCTCGATATTACGCTGCGTAAGCACAAGTCGGATCGTAGCCAT
>JAZQNC010000292.1:0-5964 GCA_045627165.1 Eubacteriales bacterium | reverse complement strand
CTGATTTATAAAATACGGCTCTTGAGGTATTCCTGCCGGAGCCGAATCCCAGCCCGATATTTCCACTCCGTCGAGACCGTTTTCGTAAGCTCTGTGAAGAAGCTTTCCTATCGTCTCGGTATAGCGAATATCAAGGGCTTTATCGGTGGAATTTATCTTTACGAATACCGGATAATCGTCTCCGCATTTTTTCTTTACAAACTCAAGTGCCATCAGAGTTATGTTAAAGCCGCCTTCAACACCTCCGAATCTGTCTCTTCTGTGATTATATTCGGGATAGAGAAACTGCGACAGCAGATACAGATGAGCCGAATGAAGCATTACGCCCGCATATCCGCAGGTTTTGGCAAGCTGTGCCGCTCTTCCGAAGCTTTCTGTCACGTTTTCGATATCCTTAAGCGTCATATTGTCGGGAGTAAAGACCTTTCTTCCGCTATTGCTGCCTTCACCCTTCATACCGCCGTGTCCAAGCTGCAGTATTACCGGAATACCGTACGAACCCGCTGCATTTTTTACGGCTGTGAGGTCCTCCGCATAGTTTTCATCATACGCGCAGTTCTGGTGAGGATTGCTTCGGCCTTCGGGACTGACACAGGTATGCGCAGTGATTATCATCCCCAGCGGCTGACGCGCCAGATCGCGGTAAGCTTTCAGCTCCGGTTCGGTTACATGTCCGTCTATGTCGGAGCAGAAATATTCGGTGGCAGAACGCATGATACGCGATTTTGTTTCAAGTCCGCCGAAAAAACATGGAGTGAACAGTCTGTTTATCATGTTTGTTACCCGTTTCAGATATGATTTTTTTATTCCATTACGCTTAATGATACCACAAGGTCATAAATTAGTCAACATAAATAAGTGAAATATCAAACTCATACCGCGCACATAACAGCCTAATCGTCCCGTTTCGCAATTTGTGAATTTATGGCGATTTTGTTCGATATTTTTACACTAAATCATTGACTTTAACATATTTACATGCTACAATATATTGATTGTAATATTGCGTGATATTTTGATTTGATTGCAGGAAAATGAACGATAACAAGCGTAAAAATATCGGTGACGATGAGTTTTGGAGCATCGATTATATGATGCCTCCGAAGCGGAATCTCGCTTCCTTCTCAAAGGATACCGACACTGCCGAGATCGATATTCCGCCTGTCGGCAATTCCGTTCGGCGCGACGCGGCTGTCAGTATCAGTGAACGCAGAGCAAATATTGCTGACCGCAATATACCCGTCCGTCCCGCGTCGGAACTTCTGAAGCCGAGATCTCTGGCTTCCTTCACCTACTCTCCGGAAAACCGCCTTATCAGCAGTATTACCGTCACAGAGTGGGATTCAAAATACACGTTTTACAGAAAATTCCGCCTTGACGCAGAGAAGTATTTCGACAAACGCGGCAGCGAATGCGTATTTGTTCCGATATATCTTACCATACCGCAGTACAGTCTCATGAAACCGGAACAGCTTCATTATTATTTCTGGTGGCGAAGCAACGTCCGAAACGGGGTATACCTTGAAAGCGCATACGGATATATTCTGACCTACATATATGAGATAATCAACCTGCCGGAGCTTATCAAACCGGAAAACGGGCTTGATATGCTTACCGATATATGGCTCGCGTACCGCGATAAATTCTGGAAGCTCGATACATATCTCTGCGAATGGGTATGCGATTACTGCTGTATACACAGGCTGTCGCCGCCTCTGGATAAGCTGAGACCTATTCTCGGAGTAATTTACACCTTTGCTTCGTTCAAGGAGTTCTATTCGGAGTATTCGTCTGACGGCAATGAAAGCTACTGGTGCGCTCTGCTCAATATCGGTTCAGACTGCAACTGGAGAAAGAGCAAGTTTTATACTCCAGAAACCGCTGATATTTTCGACAAGCACATGAAAGGCGCGTTTATCTATGCAGCGGAAAGGCTTGCCGTCACCGACAGTCGTTTTGTTAACAGCCACGAAAACGGTCTTACTTCCACGATTGTGCGTCCGTCATATTCGGAAGCCTTGTGTGTATATGATATCAAGCGCAGGATAACCGTCGAATATACCGCAGTTTCACGATCTCCGGAGCTTCGGAGAATGGTTGAGGTCATTATCAAGATATCCGAAAACAACATAAGGGCGATATTGGGAAAGAAATCAAGGTATCAGATTCCGCCTGAATACAGCTATCTGAAAAAGCTCGTCGATGAGTATTTCGTTCCTGTCAGGGCTTCACTCCGTCAAAGTTCAAAAACACCGCCGCCGGAACCCGAATACATGAAGCTCTACGATGCGCCTTCCACCGGCATTACTCCCGAAAATGCCAAAAGCATAGAGGAGTCTTCGTGGAGTGTTACGGAGATATTGGTCGATGCTTTTGAGGATAACACGCCCGGAACGAACTCCGGCGATAACGGGCCGCTTTGCGATGATACGCCTGAGATAATACAGAGCGTTGAAAACCGCGAAGCCGGTCATGATGATTCATTGATTTATGACCGCGCTCTGCTCTGTCTGCTTAAAGGCGACAGGTCCGGTTTTGCCGAAATCGCCAATGACAGTAATATGATGCAGGATTCGCTGTGCGAAGGTATCAACGAAGTCATGTATGATATTATAGGCGATATCTGCATAGAAGACTATAAGGTGATCGACGATTACATTACAGATGTTACAGAATATCTGAAAGAGAAAGGAGTACTTAATGGGTGACGAAATCAAGGTTCCGCGAAGGATTCTGACTTCACTTATCAATTCGCTTTCGGCCGGCGTTGTTCCGAGAGTGGGTACTCCTTATATTGCTATCGGAAGAAACGACGAGATAAACGCTTTACTCGAAGATCTGAAAACGGTTGACGAAGGAGGATGTTCGATGCGCTTTATCATAGGCAGGTACGGAAGCGGCAAGAGCTTTCTTATTCAGCTTATACGCTCGTATGCCCTTGAACAGGGGTTTCTGACTGCCGACTGCGATCTTTCACCGGAACGGCGTATCTGCGGTGCGAAGGGTACCGGAATCGCCACATACCGCGAGCTAATAAAAAATCTTTCTTCCAAATCCTCACCCGAAGGCGGAGCGATTCAGACGGTGATCGCCCGCTGGCTCTCGCGTTTACAGAGCGACGCCGCCGCGTCCGGACTTGTTCCTGGTTCCGACGGGTTCAACGCAAAGGTTCGCTCGGAAATATTCGAGGTTGCCAAGGAACTTGAGGGACAGATCGGAGGATTTGATTTTGCCAGCGTCATATCGTCTTACTACACGGCTTCTCTTTCCGACAATGAGGAGCTGAAATCAGCCTGCATCCGCTGGCTTCGCGGAGAATATACGACCAAAACCGAAGCGCGTTCTCTGCTTCCTGTCGGAGATATAATAAATGACGAAAACTGGTTCGACTATTTAAAGCTGATAGCGGTGTTTTCAAAGAAGATAGATTACCGCGGATTCATTGTGTTTATCGATGAATGCGTAAATCTTTATAAGATTTCCAACCGCATTTCCAGAGAAAACAACTATGAGAAGCTACTCTCCATGTTCAACGACTCTCTCGGAGGGCGTTCACCCGGGTTGGGTCTGGTTCTCGGCGGTACTCCCCAGTTTCTTGAGGATACACGGCGCGGACTGTTCAGCTACGAGGCGCTGCGTTCAAGGCTTCAGGACGGTCAGTTTGCCGCGTCAGGATATAAAAACCTTTCCGGACCGGTAATCAGGCTGAGAAGGCTGTCGGATGACGAGCTGTTTGCTCTCGTTTCGCGTGTGACAAAGCTGTACTCGTCCTGTTACTCATGGGAAGCGCGTGTAAATACTTCGGAAATGACCTCTTTTCTTCAGCTCTGTCTGACACGCGCCGGCGCGGATACCATGATCACTCCGCGCGAGATTCTGCGCGACTATATGACAGTTCTTGACATCCTTCGTCAGAATGATGACGCTACGGTTGAAAAGATAATCGGAAGCGGCAACGTGCTCTCACTCAGTCATGAACCGTCAACCGAAGTTTGCGGCAGCACAGAGAGTCCCGATGATTCGGTTCCTCAGTTTGACCCCGCGGACATTGACATATAACAAATTCCGTTTATAATAAATTACATATATCTGAAAGGCATAAACATTATGGAATGGACATCATTAAATGACATACGCGAGATGTATCTGAAATTCTTTGAATCCAAGGGACATCTCCGTCATAAGAGCTATCCTCTTGTTCCTCAGGGAGACAAGTCCGTGCTCCTTATCAATGCCGGAATGACTCCGCTCAAGAAGTACTTCACCGGCGAGGTTGAGCCTCCCCGTCACCGCATGACAACCTGTCAGAAGTGCATCCGCACTCCCGATATCGAGCGTGTCGGAATCACCGCACGTCACGGCACATACTTTGAAATGCTCGGCAACTTCTCTTTCGGCGATTACTTCAAGCATGAAGCGCTTCCCTGGGCCTGGGAATTCATTACCGATGTTCTCAAAATGCCTGTTGACAAGATCTGGGCAACTATTTATCAGGACGATGACGAGGCTTATGATATCTGGGTCAATGAAGTTGGTATAGACCCCTCTCACATTGTCCGTCTCGGCAAAGAGGACAACTTCTGGGAGCATGGCTCCGGTCCCTGCGGCCCCTGCTCCGAAATTTACTTCGACCGCGGACCGGAATACGGCTGCGGAAAGCCGGACTGCAAGCCCGGCTGCGACTGCGACCGTTATATGGAATTCTGGAACAACGTATTTACCCAGTTCGATAATGACGGCAACAATAACTATACCCGTCTTGCAAAGCCCAACATCGACACCGGTATGGGCCTTGAGCGTCTTGCCTGCATCATGCAGGGCGTTGACAACCTTTTCGAGGTTGACACCGTAAGAAATATAATGTTCGCTATCTGCGAAAAGGCCGGTATCAGATACGGCGAGGACAAACAGAAGGATATTTCTCTCCGCGTTATCACCGACCACATTCGTTCTACAACCTTCCTTGTCTGCGACGGCGTTGTTCCCTCCAATGAAGGACGCGGATATGTCCTCCGCCGTCTGCTCCGCCGTGCGGCGCGTCACGGAAGACTTCTCGGCATAAAGGATACTTTCCTTGCCGATATCGTTGACGTGGTTGCCCGTGAGAATATTACAGAATATCCCGAGCTTACCGAAAAGCTCGCGTACATCAAGAAGGTTGTTGCTACCGAGGAAGAGAGATTTGCCGCTACGATAGACTCCGGTCTCGCTATCCTCTCCGGTATGATAGACGAAACAAAGGCAGCAGGAAAAGATACTCTTTCCGGCGATGATGTATTCAAGCTCTACGATACATTCGGATTCCCGATTGACCTCACAAGAGAGATCGCGAGCGAAGCCAAGCTCGCTATAGATGAAGACACCTTCAAGGCTCTCATGGCTGAACAGCGCACCCGCGCACGCGCCGCAAGAGCCAATATCAGTGGTTGGAGTGACGCTTCCAAATCTCTGCTTTCAGATATGCCTAAGACTGATTTCGAAGGCTACGAAAAGACAGAATGTGAAGCCGCAGTATCGGCAATTATCGTTGACGGCGAATCGGTACAGGAAGTCACCGAAGGCGATTTCTCGCTTATCTTTGACAGAACCGTATTCTACGGCGAAGGCGGAGGTCAGGTCGGTGATACCGGTACGGTTACTGTCGGCGATACGGTAATTCCCGTTACAGACACAAAGAAGACCGACGGCGTATATGTTCATCTCTGCAATTCCGTTCAGTGCGATATCAAGGTCGGAGACAAGGTCGTTCTCGCAATAGACGTTGAGAGAAGAAACGCAATCCGCCGCAATCACAGCGCCGCTCACATGCTTCAGGCAGCTCTCCGTTCCGTGCTCGGTACTCACGTTGAACAGAAAGGTTCTTATGTGGACGAAAAGCGCGTGCGTTTTGACTTCCAACATTTCGCTCCCATGACAGAGGAAGAGATCGCAAAGGTCGAAGCCATAAGTCGGATCGTAGCCATG
>JAZQNC010000291.1:0-2151 GCA_045627165.1 Eubacteriales bacterium | reverse complement strand
CTGCTGATTCAGCTTTTTCTGCTGGGAATCGCTGTTACGGCGCCGGCAGCCGTGATCGAGGATATAGGCGGCAGGATAATCTCGAATATACCGTTTTACAGTCAGAAATCCTTCAACGCCGCGTACTATTTCATCGTGATAGCCCTCACGGAGGAGCTGGCAAAGTACGCCGCCGTATATTTCCGCACGCGCAATGAAGCCGAATTCAACTGCCGTTTTGACGGGATAGTGTACTGCGTGTTCGTTTCTCTCGGATTTGCCGTTGTGGAAAATCTGAGATACGCGGCGGCATACGGTATCGGAACCGCTCTTCTCCGGGCGGTGACTTCGATTCCCGGACACGCCTGTTTCGGAGTTTTCATGGGTCTGTGGTACGGTCACCGGCGTTTCTACAGTAAAAGGGGAGATATACCGAGGGCGAAGCTCTGCTCCGCCATGGGACTTGTCATTCCCCTGCTTATTCACGGCGGCTATGACTTTATCATTTCAACACAGTCGGCATATTATAACATTCTGTTTTTCGTGTATATCGCGGTAATGTTCATCGTATCGTTCAGGATGACGAAAAACGCTGCCGATAACGATATGCCCGTCTGAAAAATGAAATCTTATCTGATAAGGAGCGATAAAAATGGAGTTCAACATAAGAAAAACGGCTGAAAAGAAGATCGTGATAGTGGGACACCGGGGCACCTTCGGAGGCGATATCCCCTACAACACCATCCCCGCCTACGAGACCGCGCTGAAACAGGGCGCGGACATGATCGAGATCGACGTTGACAAAACCGCCGACGGAAAGCTCGTCATATTCCATCCCGGCATGGAAAAGCCGCATCTGAATTACTTCGGCGGAAGCATACACGACCTGACCTACGCGGAAATAAAGGAAAAAATACGCTATGTCACCGTGGACCACTCTCCCACCGAATTCACGCTCTGCACCCTTGACGAGGTATTCGAGACCTTCCGGGGACGCTGCTACATCAACGTGGATAAGTTCTGGGAAAATCCCACTCTCATTTCCGACGCTATCAAACGCTACGACATGGTGGATCAGATCATTGTCAAGACCTCACCCAAGCCGGAGCTGTTCGATCTCATCGAGAGCTATGCTCCCGACATTCAGTATCTGCCCATAATATCCTCCGACTGCTGCCACGAGGAGCTGAAAAAGAGAAACATCAACTACGTCGGCGCTGAGGTGCTTTTCAGCGAGGAGAGTTCTCCGCTCTGTCAGAAGGAATTCATCGACAAAATGCACGCCGACGGTAAGCTGGTATGGGTAAACGCCATAGTTTACAACTACAAGGCGGTGCTTGCCGCCCACCATTCGGATGATACCGCCATCTGCGGCGATATGGAAAAGGGCTGGGGCTGGCTTGCCGACAGAGGGTTTGACATCATTCAGACCGACTGGCCTATTATGCTTGTCAACTATCTCAAAGAGACCGGCAGGCTCGAAAAGTTTAATTAAAGGCGAATTATTCACAGTTTATTAACAACAATCACGTTCTTTTTGTGGTATAATGCACTCATATGAGTTAAGAATTTTTATTTCCGAAAGGATGTATTATTATGGCTATTTTTGAAGAAATTTCCGCTAAGCTTCAGGCCGGCAAGGCTAAGGATGTAAAAGCCCTTGTTACACAGGCAATTACAGACGGATGCTCTCCTAAGGATATTCTCGAAAAGGGTCTTCTCGACGGTATGAACGTTATCGGCGAAAAGTTCAAGACCAATGAAGTATATGTTCCCGAAGTTCTTATTGCCGCACGCGCAATGAAGGCAGGAACCGACATTCTCAAGCCTTATCTCGTATCAGCAGACGTAAAGCCCGCCGGCAAGGTCTGCATCGGCACCGTAAAGGGCGACCTTCACGATATCGGTAAGAACCTCTGCAAGATGATGATGGAAGGCAAGGGCATCGAGGTTGTTGACCTCGGCGTTGACGTTTCTCCCGAGGCTTTCGTTGCCGCTGTCAAGGAACAGGGCTGCAAGGTCATCTGCTGCTCCGCTCTTCTTACAACGACGATGGGCGTTATGAAGGACGTCGTAGAGCTCTGCAAGGCAGAGGGAATCCGCGACAGCGTTAAGATTATGATCGGCGGCGCTCCTATCACTCAGGAATACTGCGACAAGATCGGCGCTGAC
>JAZQNC010000290.1:0-10469 GCA_045627165.1 Eubacteriales bacterium | reverse complement strand
GGTCACGCCGAGATTGCGGTAAGCCATGAAGATATCGCCGAGCTTGTGGAGCTCGCGGTTGATATTTGAAACGTAATCGGCGGTAAGGTTTCGCTTTCCCGCCTTATCGACGCAGGATGTGGTCTCGTCCCACCATCCGGGAGACCATGAAGCGTGCATAATCACTCTCGCGCCGTAGGTCAGCGCGGTATTGCACTGGAGACGTATCTGATATTCATCCAGCATATCCTCGGCTTTCCATGCGCCGGATTGAACGATCACCCACAGATCCCTGTTTCCGCGGCGGCAGGCGTCGGCGTTGATGTCGAGCCCGTAGAGATAGGTCGGAGTGTAGACCTCGCGGTTGGAGTAGGGATATATATCAAACGCCACATAATCGTTGGGAATAAGTTCAAGATACTCGTTGAGATATTCGCGGTAGGGCGCGCCGAGCCACGCCGTGCAGCGGACGTCTTCATAATACGGGTGAAGATTGATGAAGGGAAGCAGTCCGGGAAGGTCCTTTTCGTATCTTGCAATGACCTTGCCCATGTGTTCGAAATCCTTATCGTTCGGCTCGTCAATGGGATAATCTCCCCAGATCGCGGGATGACGCCTGTAGGAAGCCGCGATTTCGTCCACCTTTTCCAGCGGCATATTATTACAGTAGGTGCCTCCGGTCTCGCCCGTACCTCCCCACCAGATCGGGAAGTTTGACGAAGCTATTACGCCTATGTTGTATTTTTCGCAGAGCGCAAGCAGCTTTTCATCAGCGGGTACAGCCACCAGAAACTCTATTCCGGCGTCGGCCAGCTCCTTCACGTGCTCATCATCCCATATCGCATCGTCAAAATAGTATGCGCCGACAAGAAGCTTATTTCTGTTCATTTCAGACATTGACTCACATCCTTTCGGTAGTCGATTGATTATAAAATTCAAAATAAAGATTCAAATATCGGTCTGATTCTTCACTCAGCCGAAAAGAGCGGTTTCATCTCCGATCAGCTCGGGATAGAAGCTCACCGCGGACAGGGAATATACGCATTCTCCGTTATATATGCTTTCGGCTCTGACGAATATTCCGTATTTCACCGAGATATAACAGTTCTCGGTCTGTTCTTTCGCTGATGGGTTCGGATAACTTATTCTGTACAGAGTTTCGTCTCCGTCCGAGGAAAGTGAGATACTGATCCCCTCTCTGTCCGGGTCTGAAAAAACATCCCCTATGACTGTGCTCAGCCCGGGAAGCCCCGCATAGCTTTCGGCGGTAAATCCGTCGCCTGCAGGATAGGTGACACTGTTTTCTGCACCTATGCTGTCATAAACCGTGATTCTTTCCCCGCCGCACACGGCAGTCGAGATAAGCTTATCTCCCTCGTATATCTCGACGCGGAATTTCTTTCCGCTTTTCCATATCCGTATGCTGCGGCGTGCAGCTCTGCTCCGGTCAAGCGAATATACCTCCGTATCATACACGGCGGTATACCTGTCACAGGGCTGAAGCGTATACAGCAGTTCTCTGCACTCCTCTTCCGTCACGTCATGGCGGACATAGACGTTTTCCCCTTCTTCGCCGTTTCCGGCAAGCCCGCCCTCGGAGGTCTCAGAGCTGTCGGACAGCGCGGCGAGCATGGCGGAATAGTCTCCGGTTTCGGTATAATCCACACTGTCATGACCGGCGAATGCGTCACCGAACAGCTCCGGAAGCTCAATAATGCCGTATTTCAGCATTATCCCCGCAATGACCGCAAACAGTGCCACGACTCCGACCACAAGCGATATCACCGAAATCCGCGTCAGGGTTCTCTGACGCTTTATCTCATCTGCTTTCATCTTTGCCGTCTGAGGAATCGGTTTGAATATCCGTTCCCGCATTTCTTTCATCCTGAGACGTCTTATCCAATGGAGGAAGATCAAAGCCCGTCATTTCACGGGTACCCTGATGCTTTATCACATGGTAATTCATTCCGAAAACGGCAAAGCCTACGCCGATAATGAATACTGCCTTCCATGCGTTTGCGGTGGTAAACATGACCGCCGAAATTCCGAGCAGTCCGCAGACGGAATAGAGGATATACACAGTCTGACGCTGTGTAAAGCCTATATCTATAAGTCGGTGATGAATGTGCTTTCTGTCCGCTGTAAAGGGACTCTGACCGTGAGCGATACGGCGCACAAAGGCAAACAGCGTGTCGCAGAGCGGAAATCCGAATATGGACAGAGGTATCACAAAGGAAAGAGTGGTATGCGTCTTGAACAGTCCGTCTATCGACAGCACCGAAAGGGTATAGCCGAGAAACAGCGCGCCTGTATCGCCCATGAATATTTTTGCGGGATTGTGGTTGAAGGGAAGAAATCCTATGCAGCTTCCCGCAAGCACCGCCGCAAGGAGCGTCAGCGCGTAATTGTCGATAAGCAGCGCCGAGCAGAGCATCAGCGACAGCGAGCATATCGCGGAAACTCCGCAGGAAAGTCCGTCAAGACCGTCGATGAGATTTATGGCGTTGGTAAGTCCGACGATCCAGAGCACTGTGACCGGTATGGCAAAAACGCCGAAGGTCACGTAGCCACCGAACAGATTTATGAATTCTATGGTAAGCCCGTTTGCCACGGGAATGAATGCCACCGCGATCTCTACGATAAATTTGATCCATGCGTTGATTCTGAAAATATCGTCGAGCACGCCCACCGCCACGATCACCAGTCCGCCGAGAAGCACCGAAACAAGCGAGGGAGTGAGCCGGCAGAAGGTGAGTGACGCGACGACAAAGCCGGCAAAAATCGCCAGTCCTCCGATACGCGGTATCGGCTTTTTGTGCATACGCCTGTCATCCTTCGGCACGTCCACTGCGCCCACCTTGTACGCAAATACTCTCGCGAGCGGGGTGGTCGTAAATGAAACGAGTCCGGCACACACGGCGGCGGCTATCAGATACAGCGAAGACAGATTCATAATTACCTCACAAAGCTACTGCGCTAACAGTGCCTATCACTTGACCTGAACGAAACCGACCTTCTTGTAGACCTTGCTGAGCATCCTGCGTGAGAGATACTGCGCCTTTTCCGCGCCTGATTTCATTATACTCTCAAGATATGCCTTGTCCGCAATGAGGCGGTCATATTCGCTGTGAAGGGGAGCAAGCGCGTCGGCAACGACCTCGCCGACGGCGTTTTTGAAATCTCCGTAACCCTTTCCGGCGAATTCTGCCGTTATCTCATCATCATTTTTGCCGGTGAAGCATGAGTAGATATTCATAAGATTGTTTATGCCGTCCTTGCCCTCGGCACGGCACACTGCCGTATCCGAATCGGTAACGGCACGGCGGAACTTGCGGATGATGGTATCTCTGTCGTCAAGGATAGCGATGAATCCGTTGGGATTGGCATCGGATTTTGACATCTTCTTATCGGGCTCGGCGAGAGACATGATCTTCATTCCCGTGGGAGGGATATATCCCTCGGGGATCACGAAGGTATCGCCGTAGATTCCGTTGAAACGCTCGGCAACGTCTCGCGCCAGCTCGATATGCTGTCTCTGATCAAGTCCTACCGGAACGAGATTCGCGCCGTAGAGCAGTATGTCGGCTGCCATGAGAGTAGGATATGTAAAGAGACCGGCGTTGATATTGTCAGCGTTTTTCGCGCTCTTATCCTTGAACTGAGTCATGCGTCCAAGCTCGCCGAACATCGTATAGCAGTCCAGCACCCAGCCGAGCTCGGCATGTGCGGGATTGTGGCTCTGAACGAACAGCGTACATTTTTCGGGGTCTATTCCGCTGGCAATATACACCGCGAGAGCCTCATAGGTGTGCCTTCTCAGCTCGGCGGGAACCTGACGCACCGTGATGGCGTGCATATCCACAACGCAGTATATGCAGTCGTAGTCGTCCTGGAGCTTTACCCAGTTTTTCAGCGCGCCGAGATAGTTACCGAGTGTAAGTATTCCGCTTGGCTGTATGCCCGAAAAAATGACCTGTTTCTTTTCTGCTTCCATGATGTTGTATTTTCCTTTTCTTTATTATCTTTGATGTTATTATGTTCTGCTTCATAACAGAAATGCGGCTACAGAGTTAATTATACCACTTTTGACAGGTATGTCAAGCAGAGATAGGATAATTTTATGTAAATGTTATCTTTCGGAGATTCTGCCGTCAAATTCAAAAAGCGGCGGTATTCCGCGCCGCCGCTTTGTATTTTTCAGATCAACGCAATTCAGTCAAGAAGAGCAAGCACCTTCGCACGGGCGTTTTCCGCCGCGTTTATATCGGAGCTGAATACTCTGAAGCTCTTCGCAACGTCCGCCGATATCGCCTTTGCCGTTTCCTTTCCGACCTTCTCTCCGAGACTGTTGAGAAGCTCCCAGTCCTCTATGCCGAGTATGGTTTCAAGAGCGCGGTTGGAAAGACGGAGCGAACCTCTCTCCACATCGGGATAAACGATGAATCCGTCGCCCTTGAAGCGTGCGTCCGGGTGCATTCCGTAGAGGATGGCGTCTCCCGTCCAGTAGTTGAAGCCCCAGTGCAGGAAGCCGGTTATGTCGTTGGAATAGCAGGCGTATTTCATGAATCGGCTGTAATGCTGCGGAAGGTCGATGAATTTGTTCAGCCACCAGGGCTCTTCGGGATAGCAGCAGGAATATACCCAGAGCTCGTTGAGTCCCGCGGCGGCTCTTGAATTATAGAAAAGCGCTTCGGGCTCAAAGACGTTGATGCGTGGAATGAATACGTCGCAGCCGTCCTTTATCTGTTCGCCGATGCCCTCGGTATCTATCGGCTCCATGCAGCGAACCGTGGGCATATATTTCTTTATTCTCTCGCGCATCCACAGCCAGTAATCGCTCGTATGAGGCTCGTCCTCTATATGCATAAAGAGCATATCTATCCAGCCCTTTTCGGTGAAATGCTTATTCAGCGCGGTGAGATATGCGGTCATCCACGCCTCTGTCTCCTCTTCGTAAATAGTAAACCATTTTTCTTTTGATTCATAATCTATACCGAGTACGGTCTCACCCGTGACCGAGGTGATAGGAGCCACCAGCGTTATCTGACGGAAGCTTCCGTTGGCAAGGAAATGCTCGGTATATCTGTCGAGAAGCGCGAAATCAAAGGACCATTCCTTTTCTCCGGTACGGGAAGAGCCGCCGAGAGCGAGGAAGGTGACCGCATTGAGATAGAAGCTGTTAACGCGCATTTCCTTCATCGTCTTCGCAAACTCCGCCATGACGTCCCACCACTTATCGGAAAATCTTTCGATTCCGTAATAAGGGTTGTATCTGTACTCATATTTTTCGTCTCCTTCGCCGCAAACCGCAAAAGGAGAGAAGAAATATTCGTGACCGAATTCCGAGTCCTTCGGCTCGCAGATCTCCGCGCTGTGAACGACAAGCGCAGCCGTCAGCTTTCTGTCGCCGATCGAGGTCCTGACAGTATATTCCACGCTGTAACTGCCGACAGCAAAACCGGCGGGGACCTTTACGACAAACACGATCCCCTGCGTCGTGTTAGGTCCTACCTCGACCGTTTCATCATTGAGAAGCACATCGGGATAGGGCGTACCGTCATTGTAGGTGATATAACCCTGAATATGCGCACGGCAGTCAAGTCCCGCGGGAACGCTGTTAAATGTGACTCCGTTTACGGTAAAGCCCTCCATGTCGGCGCGGAGCAGGACCTGCCATGCGCAGGTCATATTGCGTCCGCAGTGAAGCACAATGGCGGTACTGTCCTCACGCTCTCTGCGCGCGGATTTCAGCGCGCGGTAATCAATATTTTTGCACCAGATATGAAGCATTGTTTTTCTCCCTTAACATTACTTATTATTTACTGTTGTCCGTATTCGGTTATCAGAGATTCAGAAGAACGATAGCGGCAACGCCCAAAAGAATTGCCGCGCCCTTCTTCCAGGGCAGCTTTTCGCCGAAGAATATCATTGATATTATCGTCGTAATGATGGGACCTCCGCCCTGTACTGCGGGATATACTATCGCTCCGTCCATCATCGTGGCAAGAAGCAGCACCATGTAATTCAGAAATGAATTTGAAAATCCGCAGAGCAGCGCGATTCCGCACATGGGAAGCGTAAAGAAACGCCTGAGGTCGATCCTATCCTCGCCCGTTCTGTTTATATTGGTAAAGATACAGATGAGAATCGAGAATATCGTTGCGAAAATATAGCAGTACATGAGGTAAGGCGCGGCATAACCGTTGCCGGTTTGGAGAGCGTATATTTTTTGAATAAGCGAGATTATTCCGTTGAAGAGAAGCGAAAGCAGCGCGCTTATTATCCATTTTGCCGAGATTTTTTCCTCGCCGGTGACCTTCGGGTTTGTGAAGATTATCATACACACGATGATGAGAAGTATTCCGATTATTCTCAGAGGCGTGATATCTTCATTGAGCCATATAAAGGAATACGCCAGAGGCATTACCAGAGAAAAATTGACTATGAGGGTGGTTATGGAAACCGGACCGTTGTGCAGAGCCTTGAGGTTATAATATACTGTCAGCGAAAATCCGAGTCCGAAGATAGCCGCCGCCGGAATATGGCTGAGAGGAATATACAGCGAGCCCTTTGTGAGGGCGGTTATCATAGTGCATATCGACGCGACAAATGTAAAGCAGGCATTGAAGAGCTGAAGCTCGGAACGGTTGCGGCAGCGTGTATCCGCGGGCTTTAATCCCGCTCCCTGCACACCCGACATGAAAATCGCAAGAATAAGAAACAGTACAGGCATATCAGAATCCTTTCAGATTTGTTCTCATTGAATTTTTCGAGTTTAATCGTACATCCGTCTTTATCCACGATGTAAAGGTGCCGCCGTCCCAGGCATTTCCGGCGGACATGTAATCGACAAGGCAGAGAGTTTTTCCGTCGCATATGAGCTTCATGTTCAGGTATCCTCCGAAGTCCGACGGGAAGACCTCCCAGTCCTCAATCTCCGCGCGACTGTCCACGCTTTCGCCGACATCTCCGACACGGCTGTCAAGCGCGAGAAGCAGAGGCCCGTAGGTGAAGGCGACGAAATTATCACCTGCGCGGTTGCTTCCGCGAGGAGCGCAGTGCTTCACGGGAGAATATGTCATGGCAATATCGAATACATCCCCCTGCTTTATGCTGCCGACAAGAGTGAGATAACTCCCGGACTCGCCGAGAATACAGCGGTTAACGCAGAAGAATTTGGCAAAGCCGGGAACACGCATCTTTATGTTAAATCCGCCTGGCAGCTCTCCGGTTATTTCTTCGGTTTTTATTGATATGCGTCCGATACGCGGATATTCTGTCTTCACCGAAAAAGCTATGCTTCCGTTTTCAAAATCGCAGCGGTACTTTCCGCTTTCGTACAGATTGAATACAACTCCGTTCTCCGTACGCATGAAAGCAAACTGCGTCGCCATGCCCAGAGCCGTAGGACCGTTTGCCGTACAGCAGGAGAGGTCGAAGCCGTCGATATTGAAGGAGTAATTGACCTTTGGATTGCGTGCGCCGTTGAAGCGCGGGAAATACTCGAAGAAGCATCCGTCCGGACGGAGCGCACCGTATATGGCGTTGTAAAGACTTACTTCAAGCGCGTCGGCATATTTTGCTTCGCCCGTCAGCATCAGAAGCTGCATACACAGCCGCATCCAGTATACCGTGACGCAGGTCTCCATCATAAGATCGATATCCGGGTTGGTCTGCTCGTAACGGGTATGATTCCACTGCTCGCCTGTACCCGGTCCGAGATTGAAGGGAGCGTCCGCGCCGCCGGAGCCGAGAATGGTTATCTCCTCTTCAGAGACGACGTCCCAGTATTTTTTTACCAGTTCGACGTATTTCTCTTCTCCGGTGCATCGGTAATATTCGCACAAGCCTTCGAAGCAGGAGGTCATCTCGTATGCCTTGGCAATGGTGGTCTTAGGGTCTCCGTTCCAGCCTATATCCTTGGGAGATTTGCCTCCGGCAACAGCCATGAATATATTTTCACGGGCGCAGCATCCGCTTTCGATTATATAGCTTCCCAGTTCAAGCGCGGCTTTTTCACCTGTGAGTCTGTATACCTTCATTACAGGTTCGAGAATCGAGGAGGATTCGATCCCGTAAAATGCCCATCCCGTCTCGGTTATCGGTGTTTTGGGAGGATTTCCCACCTGACTGTTGGTATAACAGACCAGACGGCGCGCACATTCCAGCGCCTTTTCACACCCGGTCGCCTCATAATAGTACAGCAGCCCCATGAGCGCGTATTTGCGTTCCCACAGATCCGAGCCGTTCGTTCCCCTCGGCTGTACTCTGTCCGGACAGGTGCTTATGCATCCGTCCTCCCGCTGCAGCGACATCATATCCTCCGCGGCAGCATCAATGATCTTCTTCAGCTCCGCGTCTCCCGTATATGAATATATCAGACAGGACGCGCGCATTACCTTGCCCCAGAATTCACCTGTGGCAAACATATCCATGGTATTGCGGAAATAATCGGCAAGCCTGTGCATATTTATCTTTTTGAGCACGCCGTTCATGACCGTCTGTATTTTTCTGTCTGTCACGCCTTCAAAACGTACCGGACAGCCTTTGATTATATCAAATCTGTTGAATATCTCAGACATATTTTTCCCTTCTCATTCGTAAACGCTTCAAATGATTTGCGCTATTATAGCATATTCCCGATATATTTTCAAGTAGTGTAAACATTGTATTGACATTTTTATAACCGTATTGTACAATATCGGCAGCACACAGACACAGGCAATGAAGGATATAATATTTATATTTACCGGAGGATAAAAAACATGATGGAATACAGAAAGCCTTTTCTCGGAGCGGCGTACTATCCGGAGGACTGGGACGAGGCTCAGATACCATACGATATCTCCAAGATGAAGGAAGCGGGTATCACCTGCGCAAGAATCGGAGAATTCGCGTGGCGCAAAATGGAACCCAAAAAGGGAGAATACGACTTTGAGTGGCTGCACAGGGTAGTCAACGCTCTCGGAGAAGCCGGAATAGCCGTTATAATGGGAACACCCACCGCAACGCCTCCGATATGGCTTTCACGCGAATATCCCGACGTTCTCGTGGTTCACGCGAACAATGTCCGCGTCGAGCACGGCGGCCGCCGTCACTGCTGCTCTAACAATCCGCATTATCTCGAGGCTTCCGACAGGATCGTCGAGGCTATGGGAAAAGAATTCGGAAACGACCCTTATATCATAGGCTGGCAGCTCGATAACGAGATATATACATGGGACGAAGGCTGCGTCTGCGAGCACTGCATGAAGGCTTTCCACGATATGCTGGAAAAGAAATACGGAAGCATCGAAAATCTTAACGCCCGCTGGGATCTGAACCTTTTCAGTCAGGCCTATGATTCCTTTGACGAGATTCCCTTTGCCGCAAACGCATGGCACAATCCTCACCTGCGCTATGAATGGTTCGCTGCGCATTACAACGCGGATATCGAATTCATGCACAGACAGGCGGATATTCTCCGCAGATACACTTCAGCTCCCATAGGCACCGATATGATGCCCTTCAACGGAATGGACCACGAAAAGATGACGGATAAGCTCGATATCGTCATGTTCAACCACTACAATGCTCCGCAGAATATCGGAGACGAGATTTTCTGGTTCGACTATCTCCGCACACTGAAATCCCGCCCCTTCTGGAACACTGAAACCCAGACCACATGGAACGGTTCGACCTCCATCGGTCAGGTTCTCAAACCGGAGGGCTTCTGCCGCGTAAACTCATGGCTTCCCGTGGCTCTGGGCGGTGAAGGCAATATGTACTGGCTGTGGAGACAGCACTGGGCAGGACATGAGCTTACCCACGGCTCGGTGCTTTCTCCGGAGGGCAGACCGGTACATGTATTCGGAGAGATACAGCAGACCGCGTCCGAATATGAAAAATCCGCAGAGATAATATGCAATACGAATGTGGATACCGACGTCGCCATTCATTTCACATCCATGAGCTGGCAGCTTTTCGCTCAGCAGGCCGTGTTCGACGGCAACAATTACTGCGGGGATGTTATCGCCTTCCACAGAGGAGCCGACTCTCTCGGTCTTCGTCCCGACGTTATAGGCTCGATGCATACGCTTGACGGCTACAGGCTCCTTATATCTCCCTTCGTAATGACCCTTGAAGACAATAATCTCGCCGAAAGAATACGCAGCTTCGTGGAAAACGGCGGCGTATGGGTCGCAGGTCCTCTCACCGATGCGCGCAACGACATAGGCGCTCATTACATCGACCGGGCAATGGGTATGATCGAGGATATGCTTGGCGTGACACTCGACTACTCCATCCCCACGGACGGTTCGCTGCTGAAAATGAACTGGTCTGACGGTGAGACGCTCAACGGTATACGCTGGGTCGAGGCATACTCCGGAAGCGGAGAGGTTCTCGCATCCGTTACCGCGGGACACAGCGCGCTTATCGGCAAATCGGTGATAACACGCCACAAATCCAGCAATGATGCCGTCGTTTTGTGCGACTAGCCCCCCGATCCC
>JAZQNC010000289.1:0-2902 GCA_045627165.1 Eubacteriales bacterium | reverse complement strand
GTTTTAACCTCGTTCATACCTTCAATTATGCGCTCCGCAGCACGGGGCTTGTCGGCTTGGTCCGGTATATCGTCGGCAAGCGCGGGAACCAGCATAAAGGCTTCGCTGCCCAGTTCAGCTGCCGCTTCGGCGGCTTTGATGCTTCCCTCAACTGCGGCACGGAAGGTATCGTCGTCGGCTGAGGCAAGAGAGGTGAGATGGTGAGCGATGAATATCTTCATGCCTGTTTCAACGAGAAGCTTTCTGTAATCCTCAAACCGTTCGCCTGTGATCTCCCATGTATCGACCTCAAGCGACCGGATACCAAGCTCCGCGGCCCGGCGGAACGAAGCTTCGCGGTTGTCGGCGAGCTTATAAACTATATTTGAAAAAGCGGAAAGTACCATAATCAAAACCTGTCGGCATTATACAACGGATCACAGCGCGGATCTGATAACGTCCGCGAGAATGTCGATTCCGCGGATGATCTGCTCGTCGGAAGGCGTGGAATAATTCAGACGGATCGAGTTTGAAGGCGCTGTCGTATCGCAGTTGAACGCGGTGCCGGGAACAACGGCAACCTTGCGTGCAAGAGCGGACTGTACAAGCTCGGGCATCGTCTGCTTCATTCCCTCGGGGAATGTCACCCAGAGGAAGAGACCGCCGTCGGGACGGGTAAATTTCACTTCGGCGGGGAAGGTCCTGTCCATTTCGCTGAGCATTGCTCCGCACTTGCGGCGGTAAAGCTCCTGGATCGAGGCGATGTGACCGTTGCAGTCAAATTCGGTGAGGAAACGGTGGCAGATCATCTGGAAGAAGATATTGCTGTGAACGTCCTCGACCTGCTTGGCAACGACCATCTTCTGTGCTATCTCGGCGGGTGCGCAGACAAATCCCACACGCATACCCGCGGAGAGGATCTTGGAAAATGTTCCGCAGTAGATGACTATTCCGTCGTCGTCCATGCTCTTTATTGTGGGAACATCTTCGCCGGAGAAGCGGAGCTCGCCGTAGGGGTTGTCTTCGAGAATGATCACGCCGTATTTCTTTGCGAGAGCATATACGGCCTTTCTCTTTTCGAGAGAAGTTGTAATTCCTGCGGGATTGTGGAAGGTGGGAATTATGTAGAGAAGCTTTGCTCTCGGATTATCCTTCATTGCAGCTTCGAGCTTTTCGAGGTTTATGCCGTCATCCTCAAGCTCAACGCCCACAAGACGCGCGCCGATGGAACGGAAGGAATTGAGCGCGCCGATGAAGGAAGGATTTTCGCAGATGATGACGTCGCCTTCTCCGCACATGACCTTGGCCGCAAGCTCAAGCGCCTGCTGACCGCCGGAGGTGATAAGAGTAGTGTCGAAATCACGTCCGACTCCGAACTTTTCTTTCTGACGGGCGGCGACTGCCTGTCTCAGAGGCATATATCCTTCCGTTATGGAGTACTGAAGCGCGGTGACCGCGTCGTTTGCGAATATATCTGCCGACCACTTCTGTATTGCCTCAACCGGGAAGGATTCGGGAGCGGGATTTCCGGCGGCGAAGGCTATTATCGAGGGGTCTGTAAGACTCTTGAAAATCTCTCTGATAGCCGATGGCTTCATACATGCCAGCTTGTCGGATATGCGGTATTCCATATCAATTTATCTCCTTTTTCATTTTCGTAAACCGAAACCGTACATACCGTGCGCGATGCGTTTCACACAGTCGATACGGATGATATGTCAGGACGGATATTTCAAATATACCCGCCGATCATAAATATTATAGCACATATCCGTTCCATATGCAACAAAAAATGTGAAAAATCTTCCCGATGTATTGACAAACGCGGCTTTTTGTGCTATTATACCGCAGGATACTTTTAAGAGAGGTACAGAGAGACCTATAAGGTATTGTAAAGAGGGGATATTGCGGCCGGTTTGCGCCGCATTACGATACAGGGTCGCACCGTGCCGATTTGAGTATTTCGGCAGCGGTGTTTTTCTTTTCACGTGAGGATGGTATGTATAAAAAAGCGGAGCTGATGAATTCCGATGATGTAAGGCGTGCGCTGATGCGTATGGCTCATCAGATAATTGAGCGCAACAACGGAGCGGAGAATATCTGCCTTGCGGGAATACTCCGACGCGGGATACCGCTTGCGAAACGGCTTTCCGAGAATATCAGCGCGATCGAAAACGTGAATGTGCCTGTAGGCGAGATCGACATAACCTTTTACCGCGATGACCTGAAAAGGTCGATAGATGTTCCGGCAATAAGCGGGATAGAGCTTCCCTGCGACGTCAACGGCATGAAGATTATTCTCGTGGATGACGTTATATATACCGGACGCACGGCAAGAGCGGCTATCGAGGCGGTTTTCTCCTGCGGAAGACCGGCAGAGATACAGCTTGCCGAGCTGATAGACCGCGGACACCGCGAGCTTCCCATCCGTCCCGATTACGTGGGAAAGAATATCCCGACCTCCCACAACGAGCTTATCTCGGTGGAGGTGGAAGAGGTAGACGGAAGCTGCGGAGTGTCGCTGTGGCAGATGTAGTAAACTGAACTGTGCGCAAAATCAAATCAATATAAAATCCCAATAAAAGTAAAAAGCTTTGGAGGTATTTATGAAGCTTATTTATGACGTAAAGGACAAACCGAAATTCGGTCAGACGCTTGTCTTTGCACTCCAGCAGCTCCTTGCCATTATGGCGGCAACCATTGCGGTTCCTAATATCGTGGGCAACGATATGAGCCCCGCAGCGGCTCTTTTCGGCGCCGGCGCCGGTACTCTGGTTTACCTTCTTTTCACAAAGTTCAGCACCCCTGTGTTCCTCGGCTCTTCTTTCGCTTTCCACGGCTCCATGTTCGCTGCTTTCGGCGGCGCGGCTTCCGTATCCGTCGCTTCTGCGGGTCTTCTTATCGACGCGATATTCGCAGGTCT
>JAZQNC010000288.1:0-4453 GCA_045627165.1 Eubacteriales bacterium | reverse complement strand
ACGTTCATCCTATCTTCGTCGGGAGGAAGGCGGAGATCCTCGTCGGTCTCGACTGCCGTCACCTTTTCCGCGTAACCGACGGTGCGGAAAAGAAAAGGTTCGTAATTTAGCAGCGCCGCGCTGAATTTTCGGTAGGTATTCTCAATATAAGGCTTCTGAGTCATACAGTATCCTTTCTGTATTCTGATTTCTGTTGGATCGGTAACATCACTGCTTCAATTATATCACTACCCGGGCGAAAATGCAATATAAATCGCATTTATATGAGCTTCGGCGAACGAGTATCGCGGTATGTTCGGGATATTATGCCGATTTCCGCAATATTTCATTTGACAATGAACGGTCAGGGGTGTATAATCTGTATCAGGATGGTATTCCGAATATGTGAACTGATTGGAGAGAATGAATATGCCGCAGAAGCGCACGAATATACTGCATCTTTTTACCGACCAGCTGAGATTTGACGCTCTCCACTGTAACGGCAATCCGATAATCAAAACGCCGAACCTGGACCGTCTGGCAGCGATGGGCGTCAGTTATCAGCGTGCATACACGCCGTCTCCGGTATGTGTGGCAGCCAGATGCTCGATGATAACCGGATGTTACCCCACAAAGACAAACTGTCTGAGCAACGACAGAATGACCGACGATCTTCCCACCTTCATGGAGATACTCACCCGTAACGGGTACCGCACTCACGGAATCGGAAAGTGTCATTTTACGCCGGATTCCAACGCTCTGCGCGGGTTTCAGAGCAGAGAGCGTATGGAAGAGATGAATCACGACGATCTGCAGAATGAGCCGTATTACAGAATGCTGATTGAAAACGGTTTCGACTACGCCTACGAGTCCAACGGAGTGCGCGGCGCAATGTATTACATCCCGCAGCCTTCGCGCCTTCCGGCAAAGTATCATCCCACGCAATGGATCGGTGACAGGACTGTTGAGTTTATCAAAGAAAACAGGGACGAGCCGTGGTATCTCTTTTCGAGCTTCATTCACCCGCATCCGCCGTTCACGCCGCCGGTGCCCTGGCACAAGCTTTACGATCCCGTTCAGATGCCTCTTCCGAAATACACCTGCGATGACGAAAGTATGCAGATGTTCATAAACAAAATTCAGAACCGCTATAAATACAGAGATGCCGGACGCGATATCAATCTGGTCCGCTGCATGAAGGCCTATTACTACTCCTGCGTTTCTTTTGTGGACTTCCAGATAGGCAGGATTCTTGACTCGCTGGAAGCCTCGGGACAGCTTGACAATACCCTTATCGTATTTTCCTCCGACCACGGAGAGCTTCTCGGAGACTACAACTGCTACGGAAAGCGTTCCATGCACGACGCTCCGGCGAGGATCCCGATGCTGGTATATCGCAAGGGCGTTTTCGAGGGGGGAAAACAGTCAGATACGCCTGTCAGTCTTACTGATCTGGCTCCCACCTTCCTTGAAACGGCAGGAATCGATCCGTCACAATTCAATATGGACGGACAGAGTCTGATCGGACGCGGCGAAGGATATGTATATTCGATCTTTTCCTGCTACAACGAGGTGCTGGGAGGATGTGTCAGAACCATTCCCGAAATATATAAAAACGATCCGCGGCTTTTCAAGGAGGCCTGCGGCAATTACATGATAACCGACGGAAAGTGGAAATATATTTATTCCGCGCCGGATCACAGAGAATTTCTGTTTGACATGGTATGTGACGACGAAACCCGTAACCGTTTCGGAGTGGCGGGATGCCGACAGCATCAGCAGAGACTGAAAAAGCAGCTTATCGCGTTTCTCGAAAGCGAAGGCATAACACGCATATCAAAAGACGGCGAATGGATAGATTTCCCCGTTCTGGAGCTGCCGGATAATCCCGACAAGGGACTGATAACCCAGAACATCACCTGCAAATGGTTTGACGAAAAGCTGCCGGGATATAATGCGTGACCGGAAATCCGGAATGAACGAAAAGGAGAAGTCATGGACAGATCACCTAATCTGCTCTTTATATTCACGGACGAACACCGGAAATTCGATCTGGGCTGCTACGGAAATCATGACGTGATGACCCCGAATATTGACCGTCTATCTGAAAACGGTTCGAGATTTGAAAACTGCATTTCAAATTCGCCCGTCTGCGTACCCGCGAGAGGTTCTCTCTTAACCGGTCTGAGCGCGCAGAAACACGGCGCGTATATCAATGACTTTGAGATACGATACGACATTGAGAGTATTGCCGACGTGCTCAACAATGCGGGTTATCATACCGGCTACATCGGAAAATGGCATTTATGCGGAGTACCGCGCGACCAGTACATCGACCGCGGACGGCGCCTCGGATTTACGGAATGGAAGGTTGCCAACTGCAATCACAATTACAAAAACTGCTATTACGACGACGAGAACGATCAGCGTCATTTTGTAGCCGGCTACGAGCCGGAAATATTCGGACAGCTTGCAGCGGATTTTCTCACGCGGAACTCCGACGGCGACAGTCCTTTCGCGCTTTTTCTGTCATTCGCGTCTCCGCACGAGCCTCATCTCGTTGTCGGCGAGGAATATCTGAGAATGTACGAAAACAGTTCTCTTTCGCAGCGTCCCAACATATCCGACAATATTCGGGTGACTCTGAAAAAATCAATCACACGCGAGGAAAATCTTGCTTCTCTGAAGGGTTACTACGCGCATATCACTGCGATAGACAGACAGATCGGAATACTTACCGGCATATTGCGCGAAAAGGGTGTGCTGGACAATACGCTGATAATATTTACCGCGGATCACGGAAGTATGCTGGGAAGTCACGGCTCGGTCAACAAACAGCTGCCCTACGAGGAATCCTGCGCCGTTCCGCTGATCATTTACATGGACCGCCGCGTTCCCGCAGGCGTCAACGACACGCTCATAGGACTTACCGATCTTCCCGTCACTGCGGCGGGACTGCTGGGGCTGAAATTCACCGGCGATACCGACGGACTGGATCTAAGCGGCTCCGTACTGTCGAATTCTCCCGGACCGAACAGCTGCTATATGTACGACCTGTATCCATCGGGCAACGCATACGACAACGGATTGTTTGCGTGGCGCGGAATACGCACCAAAAAGTATACCTATGCAGTAAAGGGAACAGGCGAGGACTGGCTCCTGTTTGACAATGAAAACGATCCGTATCAGATGAACAACCTTGTCGGGAGCGAAGCCGCGGAAGCTGTCAAGCGGGAACTGAGTCCCGCGCTTAAAGCCTATGTGGAGAAGTATGACGGCTTCATGGACGGAAATTCGTACATCCGTTTCAGCGGACGTGTGGATGATTTCAATAAGCGACAGACAAATTTTCACAGACCCACGCTTCAGGAGCTTGAAAAAGCGGAAAGCGAAAGGAAATAACGAAAGGTAAATCAAGGCAAAAAATCTTCCGCCGGTAAACCTGTCTGCGGTACCGGCGGAAATATTTTTTATTTCACTTATTTCACATATCAGAATCCGAGCTCTTCGTTTACGAGTATAACGTGAACGCGGTCCTTATGTCTTTCGTATCTCGTTATGAGAAACTGACAGCAGATGGTGTCGGGATTTTTGCAGTTCATGCAGGAGCCGGTTTTTGCGCAGGGCGTGGTAAGTCCGAAACGCTGAGCGTTGATCACGGCGGCTTCGTTTCTTGCGCGCTTCATTGCGTGATCCACATCCTTTGTGACCTTGTTCATGCCGACTATGAGTACCAGTTTTTTCGGTCCGTAGGCATAGGCGGACACTCTGTTGGAGTTGCCGTCTATATTTACCATAACTCCGTCCTCGGTGATTGCGTTCGCGCTTCCGAGAAATACGTCGGCGGTATAGGCGAACATCTCCGCCGCGTATCTGTCCGCGGCGTTGTCTCTGTCGCAGAAATTGTAATTTCCGTTTATCAGGGCTTCGTCAAGACCTATCTCACCCACCGACATGGAACCGCCCTTTGTGACGCTGCTCCCTTCGGGAATAAGCTCAAGCGCCTTTTTCAGCGCCTCCTCCTTTGTATGGACAT
The DNA here is from genome assembly GCA_045627165.1 of Eubacteriales bacterium. Taxonomy (GTDB): domain Bacteria; phylum Bacillota; class Clostridia; order Oscillospirales; family CAG-272; genus JAZQNC01. Next base: position 438 of record JAZQNC010000288.1, on the reverse strand, counting down.
AATAACCGGACATATTTCTCGATTCGAGACCCTTTATGACTTTTTCCGCCAGAAGATCATTTCTTTTAACACGATTGGGATTCATACTTTTATCCTTTCATTTCAATGCAGTATAACAAACTCTCAGTCAATGCGCGCGTCTCCGTCCGGTTTCATCACAGGCAAACATTCCATACGATGCATTCCCTTCGGCATTGAATCCGTCAGATCGGCAGCTAATGATTTATAATCCGTGCCTCTTACAGCAGCCGTAAGCGTTGGTCGCCGACGCCACATAGGGATTCAGCTTGCGGTAATTATCCGCGTTTATACACTCCCATATACCATCGTTTTCAAAACAGTCGATCAGATCGGTCATCATCCTGTACGCAAGCTCCGGATACCGTTTTTCAACAGCGTCATAAAACCATCCCGAAGCAGAAGTCGGAGGCCAAGCGG
>JAZQNC010000287.1:0-8106 GCA_045627165.1 Eubacteriales bacterium | reverse complement strand
GGTAACGGAGGGATGAGAGCTTATGTAGCTGTCGAGCATGGCCTGGAGCTTTCCGACGCAGAAGCCCTCGGAGCAAAGCTTTTCCGACCTGTCCCCGAACAGCACTTCAACCGGAGAATTTCCCGCGGTGAATATCTTTTTCGCTTCTTCAAGAAGCTCTTCGGGGTTTACGTTGAATACCGTGCGGTAAATGGGCTCGAATACCAGCGACGGGTCATGGATATTCACTACCTCTGCCAGCGCATACGCCGAGAGAGGCTCGTCCGCTTTGACGCAGGTCTTTGCGGTGGCTAAAGAATGGTTGCCGTCGCCGACGGCGAAAAGGAAGGGGTCGGAGTCGTCGATAAGTCCGGCAAGCGCCGAAAGCACGTTTTCCTTCGCTTCGGCGGAAAGAACATATCCCTTTACGCTTCCTCCGCCGAGCATGAGAGGAGTGTCGTATACGGGTTTATCCGCGCTCTGAGCAAGAGGCTCTATGACGGTCTTTTTCGGGTCGTCGATGAGCAGCATGACATGTGGAAGCTCAAGCGGCGCGTTTTCGCGTATCTTTACTCTCGGCGGTATCCTTTCGAGCACCGTTCCTTCTGTCGGACGGATAAGGGGCTTCGCGCCCTTTTCGAAGCTGTAGGCGGAAAGGTCTATCTTTCCCGCGATACCGCGGCGGACAGTGCCGTCGGGAAGCGTGCGCTCGATGTATATTATGGAGTCGGGGTATTCCTCAAGTATGCCTTCGGAGAGATAATTTTCCATGGTGGAGTTGATTTTTTCTATCCGTTCCGCGGTGTCCTCTTTTCCGAGATATACCTCGGGAAGAGTTACGCGAAGCGCCGAGGGATTGTCTCCGACGAACTTATCGGCTTCCTCCCAGTAATCGGGGCGGGAGGTGAACTGGTCGCAGGCGATGACCGACCATTTTTCGAGATCGCAGTCCTTTTTGGGCAGCAGTATATCCGCCGCCGAAAAGGGAATATATTTTCTGTTCATGCTATTGCCTCACTTATCGGTTTATGTTTCAAAAAAGCCGCCGTTGGCGGCTTTTTCCCGGACTTGCGTCCGTGATTATTGCAGGTATATACCCTCTTCTTCGGGGTATGTTTCTTCTGAATCGGTTTCGGCGTCGGTTTCAGCGACGGTAATATCTTCGGCTGAATCATCGGAAGGAGCTTCGGACGGTTCGTCAATCTGACCCGGGTCCTCGGTCGGAATTTCCTCCTCATAAGCCGCTTCAGCGGGATCGGTCTCATCCGTATACGCATCTCCGGGGATTTCCTCCTCGTAAACCGTGTAAACCGTTTCTTCCGGAACTTCTGCGGCCGGTTCGGTCTCGGCGGGAGCCGTTTCCTGCGGATATGTCTCCTGCGGATATGTCTCCTTTGGAGGTTCGACAACCGGCGGGATCTCTGCCGGAGAAGTTTCTTCGGGAACCTCGATCACGGGCTCGGGCTGTGCAGGCTCACGATCCTGACGGGGACCGAGTATCTGAGCGGTCTCCGGTTCCGTATTTTCTGAATGTGAAACGGTTTCTCCCGATGCCGTATTGTCATCGGTGTGAAGTCCCGGGTCTCCGTTTTCCGAATACCAGTCGCGGTACTGGCGGAGAAGCTTGTCAACGAATACCACTCCGTCAATGAAGGGATATGTGCGCGCGTCTATTGCGGTCATGTATACGATGACGTAGGGATGTTCGGCCATTACAACTCCCGCGTCGTTGAAGGCGGAGCTGCTGTAGCCGGATTTGTGCGCTATCGTTTCGTATCCGTGAGCCGTGTACTCGTTGAGAGCATGGTCGAGGAAATTGTATTTGTTGTGCGTTACAAGCTCCCACAGGAACTGTCCTTCCTCGCAGGTGTCCCTGAAACGGTAGGTTTCAAGCCAGAGAAGTCCCAGATCGTGAGAGGACATTCTTGACCAGCGCGAGCCCTCGTATATCTCGTGGGAAACGCCGTATTCCTTCATAAGGGAATTGTAGCCGTCGTAGCCGAGATAGTCGATGAGCATATAGTAGGCGATGTTGTCGCTTTCCACCAGCATCAGCTCAAGAAGCTCCTTCACGGAGACCTCGGCTCCGTATCCGCGGCGGCGGATGTTTCCGGTGCCCGCAACGTAATGACGGCGCTCGTACACCACCATGTCGTCGTAGGATACTCTGCCGGAGCGTATCTCGCGCATACAGTAGAGCGCGACTCCGATTTTCAGCGTGCAGGCAGGCGATATCTTATCGTCCGCATTGTAGCCGAAGGAGGCTCCGGTCTCCAGATCCACCGCGTAGAAGGTAACGGCGTATTCGCCCTCGATAGCGTCCTCAAGAACCTTTGTGCAGTACTTTTCCTGCATATCCGCGGGAACCTCATACGCCGAATTGTTGACGGTTATCAGGTCGCGGGAGAATCTGTCGCCCACGTGATAATCCATTACGACGGGCTCAAGCTCGATTATATGCGGCGCGTCGGGTGAAATTATATCCTCTTCGGAAAGCTCCTCCACCGTTTCCGACGGCTCGCAGTACGGGCTGCGGCGCAGCGTGGTCACGGGATAGGAAGCCGCCATGACGCCCGAATTCAGAAGCGCGTCAAAGCGGTCGGACACGACCTGCCCTGCGTCGCAGGAAGCCAGAAGCATGACCGAACAGAGAATCAGGGCGATTATTCTGATTTTGTTTTCTGACGTATTCATCGTATGTTATCTGTTATCTGAAAGTATCGGATAATGACGTATCGTTCCGGTAATACGGCGAAGTCTCTTATTTTCCGGCGAGAGCCTTTTCCAGAGCCTGAGCAAACTGGTCGGCGCAGGAGGTATCCTTGTATCCGCAGGTGTTGCCCTTGAGTACGGCGATGATATCCTCAGCCTTTTTTCCCTCTGTCAGCTTTGAAATTGCCTTGAGATTGCCGTTGCAGCCGCCGTAGAATACGGTGTTGTGGATGATTCCGTCCTCAAGCTCGAATTCGATGAGCTGCGAGCATACGCCTCTGGTCTTGAACTGATATTTCATGGTCTTGTTCCTTTCTTTGCTTCAATTTATGCGTGGGAAATCAGAATGCTTTGAAGATAACGCCCTTATCCTGAAGCTTTTCCTTGATGCGCGCAACCGCGGCGTCGGTATTTCCGTCGTAGGGCAGGAGCATGTCGCAGCTGAGATCGGTGGTGCATTCGCTGCCGAGCCATACGGTGTGGATAGCCGCGGGGTCTACGGTGAGTCTGATTATGTCCAGATCGCTTTCGGTAAGGTCGGTTGCGGTCACTATGAGGATGGCGCCGGTGTCGAGAAGCAGATTTGATACCTCGCCCAGGCGTCTGATATGCTCGCTGCGCTCCGGAATCTCTCCCGCGGTCTTGATATCAGCCGCCACTCCGTAGAGCAGACTGCCGATGCCGAGATAATATACGCTGCGTCCTTCGTTGAACAGACGGCGTTCAAGCGCCTTCGCAACAGTCTTCTTTCCGCTTTCGCGTCCGCCTGTGATAAGCACAAGGGCGGATCTCTGACCGAGGCGTTCCGCGCGCTCAACGGCAGTTACCGTGCCGGTTTCCCACTTGTAGTTGCGGCGGAGCACAAGCTCGCGTGTGTCGCTGAGCTCGTCGGCAAGCGCGCCGGTTATAATACCGCCGCCCGCGATCTCGTAGTTGTCTACCACGACGAAACGGCTCGTTACCGCCATCTCTCCGGCAAGGTCAAAGGCGATGGGCTTTTCGCAGACCAGCACGCACTCTGCAACATCGTGACGGTCGATACGGCTCTTCGCGCCGCTCTGAAGGTTGGAAGCGTCCATTACGTTGATTATCTTTTCGACTCTCATTCCCACCTTCGCCGAGCCTACCTTGAGGTGGTAGGTCTTGCCTGTCGTCATAGGCTCGCGTCCCAGCCAGAACAGCGAACACTTTATGCGCGTCGCGGTATGGGGAGCGGGTTCGCCCGCCTTGCAGCAGAGCTCGCCTCTCTTGGCATAGATCTGCTCGGTCATAGTGAAGCCGGTGCTGTAGCCCGCGTGAGATATTGTGGGAAGCTCACGGTTGAAGGCTTCTATGGTCTTTACCGTGGTTTTTTTGCCGGAGGGATAGAATGCCACCTCGTCGCCCACCGATACAGAGCCGCTCTCGATCATTCCGGCGATTATGCGGCGGTCGTCGCCGCTGCCGGTGAATTTATAAACGTCCTGTACGGGCATACGGAAGGGAAGGCTCTCGCCCTCCTCCACGGTAACGAAATCGTCGAGCTGTTCGAGAACGGTGTGACCCTCATACCAGGGCATACGCTCCGAATGGGAGGCGATGTTGTCGCCCTCGACAGCAGATACGGGTATGAAGCCCAGAGCGCTTACGCCGATCTTCGTGAGAAATTCGGTATACTCGCTTCTGACCGACTCGAATACGTCGCGGCTGTAATCCACCAGATCCATCTTGTTTACGAGAACCGCGATCTGCTTTATGCCCAGCATGGAGAGCATATATCCGTGACGGCGTGAATTTTCGCGCACGCCCTCCTTCGCGTCGATGACGAGAAGAGCGGCTTCGGCGCGGGATGCGCCTGTGATCATATTCTTGAGAAATTCTATATGACCGGGCGCGTCTATGATAATATACTGCCTTTTCTGGGTATGGAAGAAACAGCGCGCCGCGTCTATCGTAATTCCCTGCGAACGCTCATCCTTGAGCGCGTCAAGCAGAAAGGCGTACTCGAACACCTTGGAGTTGCGGCGGCACATTTCGCGTATCTGTTCCAGCTTTCCCTTGGGAAGCGCATCGGTGTCGGCAAGCAGTCTGCCTATTACGGTGCTCTTGCCGTGGTCAACGTGACCGACAATCACTATATTCATAAAATCTATCTCTCAATACTTATTATTTCCGTTGTACGGATATCCCGCGTCCCGCGGATCAATGATCCTCTCTTACTCCCGCGTCGCGCTTGCCGATGGGCTTGCAGAGGAATGCGCGGTATCCCGCGGTGAGAAGCGCGCCGTATGCGCTCTTTGCCTTGGACGGATCGTCGAAAAGGCCGTAAACGGCGGAGCCGCTTCCGCTCATCGTGGTGGCAAGAGCGCCGTTTTCGGAAAGCTTATCCTTTATCTCGGATTCGTGGGGAGATACGAATTCAAAGGCGTTGTAGAGGTTTGCAGATATCCCCTTCAGATCCGCGGACTCGATCGCGTCCACGATGGGTCTGATGCTGTGGATCTCGCGGTCCTTCATGTCGTCTATGCGGTGATATGCCCAGCGGGTGGATACTCTGCCGTTGCCTATGCCGATGACTATGTCGCAGTCGGGCATATCGGAGATGCGGGTGAGCTTGGAGCCTATGCCTTCCGCAACGCAGGTGCCTCTCTTTACGCAGAAGGGAACGTCCGCGCCCAGCTTTTCGCATATTTCGCACATCTGCGATACGGTGAAGCCGGTGCCGAAGAGCTTGTTGAGTCCGATTATCGTCGCGGCGGCGTTGGTGCTTCCTCCCGCAAGACCGGCGGCTATGGGGATGACCTTTGTGAGATGGATGCCGATGGAGCTGACGATTCCCGTCTCCTCGAAGAAAGCGTTGGCAGCCTTGATGATGAGGTTGTTGGTGTCTGAGGGGAGCTTGTCGTCGGAACATTTGAGCGACACGCTAAACGCGGTCTGACCGACTGTGGAGGGCAGCTTTTCTATCTCGATGGTATCGCCTATGCTGACTGTCTGCATGATGCTTTCTATATTGTGGTAGCCGTTCTCCGCAACGTCATGCACCTCAAGAAAGAGGTTGATCTTGGCGGGGGCAAAAACGGTGATTCTGTTCATGTAAATTCTTTCTCCTTGCGTCTTGCTTCTTTTTCTTCTTTGGATTCTTCTTTAACTTCCGTTATATGAACCGCTGTTTATTACGCGGCAATTTTACACACAAAATCAATTATAAACCTTTACACCTGCATTGTCAATTATTCTGATGTAATAGTATTGTAAATTTTTGACAATGACGCTTCGGCACTTGACGCGGGAAGATATTCGGAGTATCATATCATATACTGATACTGATCAAATATTGACCAAATTTATGAGCGGGAGCGGAAAATGGCTGACTGCGTTAATATCGAAATCCTTAAAAGCACGGCGTCCACAAACGATTATCTGAAAGCTCTGGCGGGCAGGAAACGTCTTCCGCACGGCTATACCGTAATGGCGGAATCCCAGACCGCCGGAAGAGGGCGCAGGGGAAAGAGCTTTCTTTCGCCGGCGGGGGGGCTTTATATGAGCGTGCTGCTCCGTCCCGCGGCGGAACCGGAAAGACTCGCGCTGATAACTCCGGTCTGCGCGGTCTGCGTGACAGACGCTATAAGAAAATTTTTTCCCGGTCTCAGACCGGATATAAAATGGGTCAACGACATAATGCTGGACGGCAGAAAGGTCTGCGGCATACTCACCGAGGCGGTCTGCGGAGAGGACGGAAAAATAGACTGCGTGATATGCGGAATAGGGATGAATATATACCGTCCGGACGGAGGCTTTCCGCCGGAGCTTGAGGATATCGCGGGCTGGCTTTCGGACGGATACCGGGAAGGTCTGACAGCGGAGATCGCGGGGTATATAAGCTCATCGCTGAGCTTGTGCTCTTCTGACGCGGACAGGATAAACGAGGCTGTCGGACTATACCGCGGGCGTGTGCTTACGGGAATGAGGGTATGCACCTCGCAGGGAACGGAGGGTATCGCCGAAGCGGTGGATGAGGACTGCCGTATGCTGGTGAGATGTGACCACGGAGGCATAATAAAGGTAGGCGAGGGCGAGCTGACCGTTATCAGACCGGAAAAACAGTGTTAAAATTAACGCAAACAATCAAAACACGGTCTGTTTTGTGCAAGTTGCACAAATGAAATGATGTAATTTTGGAAATATAGGCTCTTTCATTATTAACAATTTTCTGTTATAATAAGCATACTCAATAATCTCGTAATTTAAGTCTGTCTAATTATATTTTGACGGTCTTACACAATACTAAGGAGGATACCCATGGCAAGCTTATCGCTTAAACACATCTATAAGAAATATCCGGGCGGAGTTACCGCTGTTTCCGATTTCTCTCTCGAAATCAAGGATAAGGAATTTCTGATTCTCGTAGGTCCTTCCGGATGCGGAAAGACAACCACACTTCGTATGATCGCAGGTCTTGAAGAGATCACTGAAGGCGAACTCTTCATCGGTGACCGTCTCGTAAACGATATCGCTCCTAAGGACAGAGATATTGCGATGGTTTTCCAGAACTATGCTCTGTATCCTCACATGACCGTTTTCGATAACATGGCATTCGGTCTTAAGCTCCGCAAGACTCCTAAGGAGGAGATCAAGCGCCGCGTTGAAGAGGCTGCCCGTGTTCTCGATATCACACACCTTCTTGACCGCCGCCCGAAGGCTCTTTCCGGTGGTCAGAAGCAGCGTGTTGCTCTCGGACGTGCTATAGTTCGTGAGCCTAAGGTATTCCTTCTTGACGAGCCTCTTTCCAACCTTGCCGCTAAGCTTCGTGCACAGATGCGTACAGAGCTTACCAAGATCCACCAGAAGGTCGGTACAACATTCGTATACGTAACTCATGACCAGGTCGAGGCTATGACAATGGCTACTCGTATCGTAGTTATGAAGGACGGTCTTATCCAGCAGGTTGATACTCCTCAGAACCTCTACGATCTCCCTGTAAACATCTTCGTTGCAGGCTTCATCGGAACACCTCAGATGAACTTCATCAACTGCACGCTTGAACAGAGCGGCGACAACGTATACTGCAAGTTCGGCGATGTCAAGCTCAAGCTTCCCGCAGAGAAGGCTACAAACCCCGCTCTCAAGGATTACATCGGCAAGGAAGTTATTATCGGTGTTCGTCCCGAGTGTCTGTTTGACGACGTTGACAAGATCGAAATGCTTCCCGAATCCACATTCGAGACATTCGTTGAAGTTACCGAGCTTATGGGCGCAGAGATTTATCTCTACCTCCTCAGCGGCGAGCAGCCGATGGTTGCGCGTGTATCCGCTCGTTCCACAGCTCGTGCCGGCGACACAATCAAGATCGCTATCGATACCAGCCGTATCCACATCTTCGACAAGGATACAGAGCGTTGCGTTCTCCACTGATTTCAAAGGTCTGTTCAAAGG
>JAZQNC010000286.1:0-6914 GCA_045627165.1 Eubacteriales bacterium | reverse complement strand
AACGCACCCGAGACCGACATTCAGGAAACGATTGCCGCGGTAGAGACCGAAGGAGAAACCGAACGCTGGCAGACGAAGGATACCCTTCCCGACGGTCTGGACTACAACGAACAGGATTTCGGAATTCTCGTCACGGCAAGTCCCCAGTATGCAATTTACTATGTCGGCGTTGAGGAGGAAACAGGAGACGTTGTCGAGGACGCAGTTCTCAAACGGAACAGAAACGTCGAATCAAGACTCAACATCAAACTCAATACGGAAAATGTTGAAGCCTACGGCGGAGACGCTGCCGGAAGATCGTTCCAGAAGATCATTTTTGCGGATGACACGACCTACAGCCTGATGGTCGGAACGCAGTACGGTATCACACAGGTTGTTGCCGAAGGCTGTTTCCTGAATGCTTATGAGCTTGAATATGTTGATTTCACGCAGCCCTGGTGGAATACCAACTATATGGATGAGGTTGCAGTCGGAAACAACACACGTTACCTTATGGTAAGCGATTACGACATAGACGTGCTTCACTGGGCACGTGTAATATTCTACAACAAGGTAATGTATGAAAACTACTACGGAAATCCCGATGACCTTTATTCCGAAGTGCTTGACGGAAACTGGACCATAGACATGATGGCCGATCTTTCCAAGGGCGTATACATGGACCTCAACACCAACGGAAAGACAGACCTTACCGACCAGCTCGGTTATGTTACATATCTTACCTATTCATCCACAGACTCTTTCATCTACGGTACGGACGTGCAGTTTACCGAAAGAGACGCGGACGGATTTATTCAGCTTACAATGCTCAGCGACCGTGCGGTAACGCTCTGCGAAAAGGTTGTAGGCTTCTTCTGGCAGGACGGCAGTTCTTCAAAATGTAATTCGGACGAAGAGCTTCACTCCGTATTCGGTTCGGGCAACACACTTTTCATGGGCAACGGGTCTCTCCGCCACGCCTCCAATCTCCGCGATATGGAAGACGACTTCGGTTTCGTTCCCTATCCCAAGCTTGATGAGTCACAGAAAGAATACCGTTCTCTCGTTCATGACGCTACGATGCTTATGGTCGTACCGATCAATGTTGCAGATACCGAAATGACAGGCGCCTGCATCGAAGCTCTCAGCTCCGAAACATACAGATATGTGATACCCGCATGGTATGAGACCGCTCTGAAGATCAAATATACCCGTGACAATATGTCGGCAATGATGATCGACCTCATCCATGACTCGATGACAACAAACTTCATCTACACATACAACTACGCACTCAACAATATCGGTCTGCTCTACCGTGACCTCGTCACTTCCAAGAAGACAGACTACGCATCCGCGGTTGCAAAGGCGGAAAAGGGCGCGAACAGAAAGCTCGATAAGCTCATGGAATCATTTGCGTCAATGAATGACAACTGATTTTCCGTAAGAATAACAGCATCCCCCGGCGGTTTATTATCTGTGAACCGTCGGGGGACATTCTTTTATATTACTTTATGTCATGCTGTCAGGATCACTTTACAAGGACAACAACGCAGCGCGCGCCGGGTTTGATGACCGTGCTGCCTTCTATCGTAAGAGCTTCATCCTCAGTCAGACAGCCGTCAACATCGTCATTGCGGTATATTTCCGCGCCTGCGGGTATTTCCGTGCAGATATCGACCTTTTCGGCATTTGAGAAAATACGCCAGCCCATTGTGTAACCGTCGGGTACGCAGTCCGGGTCAAGAGTATTGAACGCGGTATCGGCAGGATTCTCGGTCACCTTATATTCTTTACCGTCTATTGTGATACCGGTGCTTCCGCATCCGCGGTAGCCGATAAGACCGCCGTTTTCGTCAAGTCTGAACTGAACAAGGCTGTGTCCGCCAAAGGATATCCTGTGTCCTTCGATAGCAAAATCATGCAGAGACAGCTCCATCGGAACCATGTATTTATAATCTCTGAGCGATTCGGCGTCCTTCTCAGCTGAACGTCCGAAACCGCCTTCCCACAATTCCTTCATGGGATAATAGTGGTTGGTCAGTGAAACGGTGCCGTTTCCGAATTTCGTTGCGAAATATCTGCTGTCGCGGCTGATGGTTTCGGTATTGTCGCCGCAGTTCTTTCCGCCGTATGCGCCGCTCTGTTTGAGGACCTCAAACAGTGTCTTCGGAGCGTCTCCGCTCTCGCCGGACTGGTCGTCACGGAGACGGCATCCGATGTAATAAGCGTTATTCTTTCTTGCGCCGATGATCTTCTTACCGGCATAGGCGACAACCTCGGTTCCGTCAGCCGGCGTTATCTCATACACTCTGTCGGGAAGCATATCTGTCGGAACCAGCATGGGATGAACGAATTCGAGAGTGCCGCAGAAGGTGATCTTAGCGGCTGAACCGCCCTGCACGAGGTTTTCGGCAGATGCGAGACCGAACATATCGAGCCATCTCTGAGGAATATTTCCCTCCGCGTCGGCAGGAGGAGTGCTGTTCCAGATAACTCTGCCGCCCTGAGCTGTCAGCTGTTCAAAGATATCCATGAGCTTATCGTCATAGAAAGGCTCAAATCCTGCCACTACCGTGGTATATCTTCCGAGTCCGAGCCTGAGAACGCCGTCCTCGACCTTGCCGAGATTAACTACTCTGTCGGAAGGACAGTAGTTTACATAACCACACTGAACCATCCATGAGCCGAAACGCTCTTCAACAGAGGTCAGATACTTCGGGTAGAGATAGAGCACGTCAACCGTTCTCGGTCTGTCCCAGTTCATTATTCCGTTGACTCCGCCGCGTGTCGCGCCGAAGCCGAGCGATACGCAATTGAAACGAGCGCGAGACTCATTCGGGAAACCCCATGCTCCCCACGACGCCACTTCGTTGCGGTTAAGCGCGCCGAGAGAAGCGGCCATTGCTCCGCCGTAGTAGTTTCGGTCGAACCATCCGCATTCGCAGAAATCATTGCCGCCGTAGGAGAAGTAATCGTTCCACTTGAAATAATCGTAGCATCCGGAAATTGCTTCGCGGATAGTGCTGGAGTATACGTAGTCCTTTGAATAATCGTAAGTGCAGTAACCGTTCTGGGTTGCTCTGTGGAACATTAAGCCAGGAGCGTACATATCACATGTCGGAGACTCCTGCCATGTTGCGTGACCGAGACAGAGCGGATCCCATCCTGCGTTCTTTACATAAGTAGCACGGATATAATCACGCGCCTCGCAGCACATGCCAACGACCTTATCCTGAAGCATTTCAAAATATGTACGGCGCATTTCAAAGGTGCGGTAAAGCGATGCGCTGTCAATACCCATAACGTGCTGCGTGTGTCCTCTGCCGAGAGACTCACGGTCGCACTGCATATCATAGCCCATGTAAACCAGAGCCTTGTCAAAGTCGGCAAAAATACTGTCCTTCTTTACAAGTTCATTTTGGAAATTCTCGGTCATGTAACGGGTCGGGATCTCATGAGGGCCGAAGTGCGCGAAATTCCAGTCAAACTGGATATGCATTTCATCGGAATAAAGCTCCATGAACTCCACACCCTGCTCACGATACATATCTATTATGCCGTGAACATACTCTGTCACCTTCGGATGGAAATAATCCATTTCGGGGGTATCCATATAGAATACCGCGAATGCGCGGTTTCCCTTTACCGAGGTCTTACCCTCGACTCTCATGTGACGGTTGCCGAAATATCTTGAAAGCTCCCATGGCTCGTTGACAACGGTACAGGAATAATCCGAGGCTTCGAGCTCAATTATGGATTCCGGCCTAATAACGAGATACTTCTCGTCGGTGTCGTCTTCGGTGTACGCGAAGACACGGGCATGGTCATACTGCGGATATATATAACCCTTGTTGTTACACCAGCGTTCGGAAAGCACTCCATCAAAGGCGAAGCTTCCGTCGTCACCGATAACGCCCTCGGCGTAAAAACGATGCTGTCCTCCCACGCCGATATCGTCCTTGAAATTGCGTCCAAGGTCAAGCGGGTTTGTTACCGACGCGCCGATACCGATACCGAGCTTTTCGGCATATTCGGATATTTTTCTCGTGCAGTCTATAAATTCCGGGTGTGTGAGATGAAGCTCGCGCTCGCCGCCGCCGAAGAAATGGTCATGGAAGAAAGTGAGTACCTGCGATTTGCCCTTAACCGCGCGCTGGCATATCTCGGAAAGAGACGTGCTTGCCATGGCGGTATTGGCAACCTTCGGCACGAATTTTTCATCCGGCGTATTCGCAAAGGTACGGAGCTGGTCATCGTCCGTAAGTACTATTCCCGTGCGGCGCGCAAGGGAATTCATCGTTGGAGTCTTTTTCAATACAGGTGCTGACATTGTAAATCTCCTTTACAATTGATAAAATTGAAAATTTGGATCTTCTGCGATTTGTTATATCAAAAGCTTTTGAAAATCAAATAAATTTCATAACCGTTTTCAGTGGCGGCAATGACATATTCCGCAAATATTTCTTTCAGAGCTCTTCAATAATGTGTTTGAGCGCGTGATCCTTTGCGTGGACCGTAATTCTGTCGGCTGCCGCCTTGAGTGCCGGAATGGCGTTGTCAACTGCGTAGCCTATATCGGCTTCGCGTATCATTGAGATATCTCCGTCATAATCGCCGACGCATACCAGAGTTTTGGCTCCGGTCATATCTCTGAGCCGTCTTGCCATGGCTCCCTTGCATATCCCCGGCGCGGTGATCTCATACGCCGCCTCACCGTTTGCGGACAGCATAAGCCTGTCGCCGGCGATTTCGCGTGCCGCAAGAGGAATAATATCCGGATCGTGCGCTTTCAGAAATATAACGATTTTGTGCAGAGGGTCGTCGGGGATCTCAAGTCCTTTTTCCCTGTAGGAAGAAGTCCTTCCTCCTCCCACATGGACCCATTCTACGCGGTCGTAATCGGTGGCCTCGATAGTCTGTTTTATCAGACTGTTCAGACTCAAGTCTATCAGACACCTCCATAAACACCTGTCGGCGGCAAGGTCGTAAATCTGAGAGCCGCAGAGCCCTCCTATCGGAACATTCGGCATTACCGGAAGACATTTCTGTCGGTTTATATCTTCTCCGCTGCGTCCGGTACAGAGCGTGAACATACCGCCGCGTCGCATATATTCGTTTATGGCGTCTATGTTTTCACGCGATACTCCGCCCCAGCTCAGCGTACCGTCATAGTCGGAGCATATCAGAAATCCGGTAAAATCTTCTCTCATTTTCTGCAATACACAAGCTGAGCCGCAGATATTCTCCGGATTTTCTCAGCTTTCCTTTCTCCTGTATTTTTCAGAGGTAAAGAAACGCAGCGCAACTATCGTTCCTCTGACCATCTGATCCGCAGCTATGCCTATCCGCCCTGTATATACGTTCAGGCCTCCGAGCTTCAGAATTATATACAGCATGATCACGCGGAACACCCATAGGCTCACGAGAGACGCGATCAGCGGATATTTCGAGTCTCCCGCGGCGCGAAGCGACCCGGAAAGAACGAGGTGTGTGGTTACTCCGATATTGCTGACAGCGTCAATTATCAGCGCGCCGCCCGCAAGTCTCCAGACTTCCTCCACCGTGGTGAACATCTTCGCTATATAGAACCTTGTGAAAATGATGAATACGATGACGGCCGCCGCCATATACAGCGAATAGCGATAAACCATAAGCGAACGCTTCTTTGCCTTTACCGGCATCCCTTCGCCCATATCATAGCCTGTAAAGGTGGTGGTCGCCACCTGACATGCCTGTCCGGTCTTCCAGCCTATGCCTTCGATATTCGAGCATATACTCATCGCGGCTATGGAATTCGTATCCAGATATGAAGTTATCCTCGTGGCAAGGATGTTGCCTCCCTGAAGAATCACCTGCTCCGCCGCTGTGGTAAGTCCTACCGAGCATACTCTTCCTATGATCGGTTTTGTAAATCCGTAGCTGTCATGAAAATGAAGCTGCACCGGAGACACCACAAGGAACATATTTGCCGCCGCGATGACAAAGGCTATCACCTTGGCGATATTTGTCGCCCACGCCGCTCCGGCAACCCCCATTTCAGGAAACCCGAAGTGACCGTAAATCAGACAGTAGTTGAGAATTACGTTTGAGCCTCCGGATACGAGGTTATAGGTCATGGCTATGCTCGTTACGCCTATTCCGCGCATCGCCGCGGTTGCGACGGAGGTAAGCATCTGTATCGGTATGCCTACCGCTACTATACGGAAATAGGTCAGCGCCGCGCCGTGAAGCTCGCCTTTCGCTCCGGCAAAATTCACTATCCGGTCCGAGAATATCAGTGCCGCGGCTGCCGCCGCTGTCGAGGTGATAAGTACGAAGGTAAATGACTGTCTGGCGGCGGCGGACACATTTTCGTCTTCGCCCCGTCCGTGATAATACGCTACCGCTGTGGTCGTACCTATGGTAAACGCCGCAAGCACGCACACTATGAAGTTCAGCGGCGCGCCGGATATGGAGACAGCCGAGATATTTACCGCCGAATCTGCGGTGTTGCCCAGCATGAGAGTGTCTATCATTCCGAACAGCTGAGTTATTATGCCCTCCACCAGTGCCGGAAGCATTATGCTGAGAAATTTCTTTTTGTCGCTCAGAGTTATTACATAACCGTCCGAATCAGCCTTGGGTCTTATCGTAGTATTCATTATGATATGATAATATGGGAACATACGGGACAGTGCGGCTTTGTCGGTCATACTGTCCCGGCACACCTGTCGTTTATCTCAGCATACCTTCGCAGAGGTCTGTTTCGGTGATCTTCGTATTAGTGCAGCGCAGAGTCTTTATTTCAAATCCTCCGAACTTCACTTCCGCCGATGTATCCATGAATTTAAGACGGCAGGTCTTTTCCGTGTCTGTGGGATTAAACAGACGGATAATGTATCCGCAGCCGTTTTCAGCACGCTTGAAGGTCTCAAATCTTACTTCATCCCCCT
>JAZQNC010000285.1:0-2246 GCA_045627165.1 Eubacteriales bacterium | reverse complement strand
CGGTATAGGACACGTCAAAGCCGAGCGTCTGCAGATGATGGCGGAATCTGTGATTTTCGGTCAGAAGCGAATCCTCGGTGCCGCAGCACATGAAGAATTTCGGCTTGGGCCTGTCAGAGGCTGCAAGCCTCTCGGCGGCGGCGTACAGATCGTTATCGCTTCCCACAGCCTTTTCCGCGTCGCCGAATATGGTGCGGAAATAGGGAGAACGCTCTACTCTCTTTCTTATGTCGGGAGCAGAGGAAAGCGCACCCACGGCGCAGAAGCTCTCGGAATCAAGCAGTCCCACCTTCAGCGCGCCGTAACCGCCCATGGAAAGCCCCGCCACAAAGTTGTCCTCACGTCTGTCCGACATCTTAGGGAAAAACTCACGGCAGATCTGCGGAAGCTCTTTTGCGACGTAGGTGTAATACTTCATGCCGTATTCCGTGTCGGTATACCACGCCAGATGAGTGGAGGGCATGACGACGGCTATGCGCTTCGCGTCGGCGTAACGCTCGATGGAAGTGCGTCTCTGCCATACGGTGTGATCGTCGCTCATTCCGTGAAGCAGATAGAGAGTCTTGTATTTTTCGTCAGCCTTAGTTCCCTGGGGTATTATTACATCCATATTCATCATCATTCCGAGTGAATCGGAAAAGAAATCAACGTGAAACAGTGCCATGGTTTTCCTCCTGAATAGTTATCCGTAAAAATTCCGCGAATACAAATTTCAAAACAAAGCGCCCTTCCGCCGAAAACGGCGGAAATCACTTTATCTATATTATAAGCATTAAATCCGTATTGTCAAGCGTTAGAGTGAAATAAACCCGCAAAGAAAAAGAAAAGGCACACGGTTTTCCGTATGCCTTCCGGTTGAATCGCAGAATTATTCAGCAGCCTCTTCTTCAACTGTCTCTTCTTCTGTTTCCTCTTCCTCACCCTCGCCGAAGAGTTCCATTTCGGACTTGTAAGGATACTCGTTGGCCTTGCTTGTGGGGTTGCCGTTCTTGTCGAGAATAGGCTCGGAGTAGCAGAATGTGTAAACGATAGCGCCGCCGTCAGCAACATAGTTGTCGCCTGCACGACCTGCCTCGGGAGTTACACCGTCGATGGTATAATTCCAGTAGTAAGGAATTTCATCGATGGAGCATTCCTTGTAGTTCTTGACGTCCTTGAGAGACTTCTCGGAAGCGTCAAATGTGAGCTGAAGCTCATACTGAGCAGCCGCTTCCTTGAGCACTTCGATTACTGTTGCGCCATCGCCCTCGGGATCGGATACACCGATCTCCTTGTTGAAGATGTTGTCGTCGCCGGCAGTGATCTTCAGCATTACCTTGATCTCTGCTGCGTCTGTAACGCAGGATGAGCATACGCTTAACGCGAATACTGCAACGAGCACAAGAGCGATAATTTTTTTGATGTTCACGGGAACCATCCTCCTAAAAAGTTGTTGGTTTTAATATACTATAAATCAACGCTTTCTTCAAGCCTTGATTTTAACTTTTTCGTGAATATACGGTTAATATATCTCTCACATTCAGTTTTCCGGATACTGCTCCGCAAAACCGGTTTCCTCCGCGGGTACTTCGTATACCGTCTGCGGTACCGGCTGGCAGGTATGGCACATATGGTTATACTGCACGGTATAGTGGTTTCCGGTAATTCCGACGTAGCTTTTCTTCTTTATCATGTTGATAAAATAGGGCTCATAGTCGGTCTTTCCCGCCTGTACGCCCGCGGGAAGCTCTCCGTAATAGACGTACTGCGCGTCTCCGACCACGATGTCGCAGGGGAAGGAACGGTCGGTGATATTCAGCAGACCCACCTTGACGGTGTTCTGACAGTTGCCGTTTGCTATGCCGCCGCTGTCCTTGCAGTAATCCACGAGAACGTGACAGTCGCAGGGCTCGGTGGGAACGGTGTCCGCGGTGAAATATCCCACCTCGGAACGGTCTCCGCGGGGATCGGCGCGGCAGGCGTCGGTAATGAGCTTGCCGGAATCCTTGCAGAAGGTGGCCTCGACCACGCCCTGGGCAAGCGTGAAGGATTTGAGCCCGTATCCGCTGGAATGTCCGTCGGCAATGATCATTTCGTTTATCGTACCCATTATCTTATCCCATGCCTTGACGGCGGGGCTGACAGCCGCCGAGAATCCCGAAAGGCTCTGAGGATAGGAATAACCGAACCAGATTCCGGCGACACAGTAGGGAGTGTATCCGATAAACCATCTGTCGTTGTCGCGGGTGGTGGTACCGGTCTTGCCG
>JAZQNC010000284.1:0-4889 GCA_045627165.1 Eubacteriales bacterium | reverse complement strand
CGACTGCAACCTGTCGGCAGATATTATCTGCGGATTTCCCGGTGAAACTGATGAGGATTTTTGCGAGACAATGGAGTTCTGCCGCGGCGCCCGACTGCTTCACGCTCATATATTTACATATTCAAGACGTCCTGGGACAGCCGCCGATCTGTTGGAAATGCAGATACCCGAAAACATTAAGAACGAACGCTCTGCCGCGTTATCCGAAATGCAGAGGGAGATCAAGAAATCCATTCTCGATAATATGCTTCAAAAAAGCAGCGAAAATATACTGCTGGAAACATACACAGACGGTATATGGCACGGTCATACCGAGAATTTCGCGGAAGCTGACCTGGAAGATCCCGAGGGTATTTTTTCAAAGGGCAGCATAATAAAAGTTAAGGCTTACGCAAACGACGGCACATCGCTCAAGTGCCGTATATACAATGATTGATATATAATCAATACGGAAAGGATGATATATTATGGGATATCAGATTCACCAGCTTGCAGGAGTTACTGGAGTTCAGATGATGTCTTATGTAATAACCACTCCCGCGGGTGGTGTTTACTGCATTGACGGAGGATACGAAAAGGATTCCGAATATCTGGTAAATTACATCAAAAAAGTCAGCGGTTCCAATCACGTTGACGGTTGGTTCCTCACACACCCGCACAGTGATCATATTCATGCTCTTTTGAATATTCTTGACAACACTCCTGATGCTCTCGACATAGCAAAAATCTATTACAACGATCCCGAACCCGATTTTATTCATGCTCACTGTTATGATGAGGGCGAATACAGAACAGCTCTGTGGCTTAGAAAATACGCTGAGAATAATTTCGGAGGCAAAGGAGTAAAATGTCATACCGGTGACAGTTTCAGCGACAGGGATATATCCGTTGAAGTATTGTTTGAGCCCGATCCCATGCTTGCGGCGAACGTTACCAACAATGCCGGTGTCGTTTTCAGATTTACGCTTGGAGATAAGACCTTCCTTGTTACCGGAGATCTGGGAATAGAAGGCGGTAAGATCTGCATAGCGCATTACGGAAAACATCTCAAGAGCGATATCGTTGAGATGGCTCATCACGGTCAGAACGGAGTTGATAAGGAATTTTATCAGCTTGTTCAGCCGAAGGTATGCATGTGGCCCACACCTCAGTGGCTTTGGGACAATAACGCCGGTAAGGGGTACGACACCCACGGCTGGAAAACCATCGTTGTTCGCGGATGGATGAGCGAGATGGGAGTACGGCGTCATGTTGCGGCAAAGGACGGCGATCAGATTCTGGAGGTTGATGAAATATGACAGATAAACCGAAGGCCATATTTTTTTCGGGAAGCGCGTCCTCGCTGAAAAACGTTTATCCGGACTACATAAGAGACAGACTTGATAATTCTCTGGATTTTTTCGCCGATATGACCTCGTTCGGTGAAGAGGAAACATCCAAACGCAGTGACGATCTCAAACAGGTCGAATATCTGTTTTCCACATGGGGAATGCCGCACCTCAGCCGCGATTACATAAAATCGAATCTTCCGAAGCTTAAGGTTCTGTTTTACGGCGCAGGTTCGGTCCAGAGCTTTGCCCGCGAGTTTCTTGAGGAAGGCATAACCGTAGTGAGCGCATGGGCTGCAAATGCCGTTCCTGTCGCGGAATTTACCGTATCACAGATTATGCTCTGTTCAAAAGGGTATTTTCAGCGTCTGAAAAAATGCTCGGCGGATTCATGGGAAAACCGAAAGCGTCCCGCAAATTTCGAGGGTATGTATAATACCAAAATCGGAATAATCGGAGCCGGCATGATAGGCAGACTGGTAATAAATATGCTGAAGGCCTATAAATGCGAAATTTTCGTTTTTGATCCTTTTCTTCCTGACGAAAAGGCCGCCGAGCTCAACGTGACCAAAACCTCTCTGGAATATATCTTTGAAAACTGCGCGATAATAACAAATCATCTTGCAAACAATCCTCAGACCATCGGAATGCTTAACGGCAAACTCTTCTCTCTTATGCGTCCCAACGCCGCGTTTATCAACACGGGACGAGGCGCGCAGGTCGTAGAAAGCGATCTTGCTGACGCCATGCGTGAATGTCCCGAAAGAGTTGCGCTGCTTGACGTGACTATGCCCGAACCGCCTGTTGAGGGAAGCGATCTATATAAGCTCGACAATGTATATCTTTCCCCTCATATCGCCGGAAGTCTCGGCCGTGAAGTTGAGCGAATGGGCGAATATATGTGCGATGAACTTGAAAATCTGCTTGCAGGCAGAGCTCTGAGGTATTCGGTTTCACTTGAAATGCTGAAAACAATGGCGTAAAGCCGGGAGGACAATATTATGTCTAAGCTTAATACCGGTATGGTATCCGTAACTTTCAGAAAGTACAGTATCGACGAAGTTGTCAACGCTACCCTAAAAGCGGGACTTCTGGGAATTGAATGGGGGGGCGACGTCCACGTTCCTGTCGGAGATTACAATGCCGCAAAACACGCGGCTGAGCTCTGCGCCGAAAAGGGATTGAAAATTTATTCATACGGTTCTTATTATCGCGCCGGAATGGGACAGCACTTCACTCCCGTGGTTGAAACCGCAAAGGCTCTCGGAGCACCTAATGTAAGAGTATGGGCGGGAAGCTACGGCAGCGAAACAACTCCCGATAACCGCATGGCGGTAACGGCAGATCTGAAGAGGATATGCAAAAAAGCCGCAAAAAGAGGTATCAGCGTATCTGTAGAATTCCATCAGGGTACGCTCACCGACGAGGCTCCCTCTGCTCTTCTCCTAGCAAAAGAAGTGGACGAGCCTAATTTCTCGCTGTACTGGCAGCCCAATCAGTTCAGAACATTTGAAGACAACATATTCGCTCTCGAAACCGTAATGCCGTATCTTTCTTCCGTCCATGTATTCTCATGGACAGGAAACAGCCGTTATCCGCTTAAGGAGCACGACAAACAGTGGCAGACATATATTGAATATCTTGCAAAGGACAGTAAGGAACACAATATGCTGCTCGAATTCGTATGCGATGACAGCGAAGACGCTTTCATTGATGACGCGGCGTATCTGAAAACGCTTGCCGACAAATAAATTCCCGATAATTGCCTTATGAAAAAAGAAGAACTGCAAAGCTATATAGACAAGGGTTTCAATATTCCGTTCTCCGACAACCTTTCTGTTCTGTCATCGCCTTATAAGCTCAAAGGCGAAAACGTGACGCTCAAGCATCGCATTACTTCTCACCCGATCGAGACCTTTTTCAACGCCCCTGACGGATCTCCCAATGAACACACCGAGAGACAGTACAGAAGATTCGCCTCATCCGGAGCTTCGCTCATCTGGTTTGAAGCAATTGCCGTGCAGGAGGACGGCCGTTCCACTCCCTATCAGCTCTGGATAAAAAAAGACAATCTTGACAGCTTCAAGCGTCTCGTCGATATGATGCATGAAGTGAGCGGCGGAGCTCCTGTTATCGCGCAGCTTACACATTCCGGCAGGTTTTCGAAGCCTCACGGAAAGCCCGAGCCCGTGATTTCATACCACAATCCGGTTATGAACAGGGCGTTTGATATTCCTTCCGACTATCCCGTCGTTACAGACGATTACCTTGATCGACTTGGGGAGAGCTTTTTCGATGCAGCAAGGCTATGTGTTGAAGCCGGTTTTGACGGACTTGATGTGAAAGCATGTCACCGTTATCTGCTTGGTGAGCTTCTCTCTGCATATAACCGAAAAGGAAAGTATGGCGGATGCTACGAAAACCGAGCGAAGCTCATGCTTGATATTGCCGACGCCGTTTCAAAAGAATACGGTAATACACACATTATCGGTTCAAGACTCGGTGTTTACGACGCTTTTCCGTATCCTTACGGTTTCGGCGTCAGACATGAAGAAGGCGCTGTTGAGCCGGATATGACCGAACCGCTGATGCTTATGCGCGATCTGTATGAACGGGGCGTTACCACTGTGAATCTGACAATGGGTACTCCGTATGTCAACCCTCATATAAACCGCCCATATAAGAGCGGAGGCTATGTTCCGCCGGAAGAACCGATGCGCGGAGTCGAACGTCTGCTGAGCTATGCCTCATATCTTGCCAAAGAGCTTCCGGAAATGAACATCATCGGAACAGGTTACAGCTATCTCGGTGAAGCGGGAATGTATGCCGCCGCAGGCGCTGTTGAAAGCGGCGTGTGTGCTGTAGGCTACGGCAGGCTTGCCATGGCTTACGACACCTTTGCGGAAGACATTTCACATGGTGTATTTGACAGACGCAAGTCATGCATGACCTGCGGCAAGTGTACGTTTTTAGGCAGGAACAACGCTCCGGCGGGATGTCTTATCCGTGACAGCGAGCATTTTCTGCCATACTACAACAGAATTATCAATAAGGAATAGGCAGT
The DNA here is from genome assembly GCA_045627165.1 of Eubacteriales bacterium. GTDB lineage: Bacteria > Bacillota > Clostridia > Oscillospirales > CAG-272 > JAZQNC01. The sequence goes on along the minus strand of JAZQNC010000284.1, from coordinate 497 downwards.
ATTATGCATGATAAACAGGTAGCGATCGTAACCGGAGCCGCAAGAGGAATCGGGCGTGGTATTTCTCTTATGCTCGCTTCAAACGGATTTACCGTAGCCGCAGCCGCAACACGTCCCGAATCAGATGAAAAGGTTGCCTCGTATATTAAAGAACTGAAGGAGCTGTCACCCGATTCGGTATATATACAGACGGATATTTCTGACAGTTCTTCAAGATTGAATCTGGTAGACAGGGTTTATGATATTTACGGACGGCTCGATACTCTGTGTAACAACGCCGGAGTGGCTCCTCTCGTTCGTGAGGACCTTCTCGAAATGAAGGAAGAAAGTCTCGACAGACTGCTGCACATAAACCTTAAGGGGACGTTTCTGCTTACTCAGTATGCCGCCAGAAAAATGGTTGAAAACCCGACAGGCGGGCAGATGACAATAATAAATACCACTTCGTTTTCGGCGGAAACCTCATCGGTAAGCCGCGGCGAATACTGTATTTCCAA
>JAZQNC010000283.1:0-7403 GCA_045627165.1 Eubacteriales bacterium | reverse complement strand
GTGGAGATAATGGCGGCAAGAGGCTATGACACTCTGCGTTTCGGTCCCATGTAGCCCGTGGGACTGCGCGATCCGCGGACGGGCGCCGAGCCCTTTGCCGTGGTACAGCTCCGTCAGGAGAACGAGAGAGCCAGCATGTACAACCTTGTGGGCTTTCAGACTCACCTGACCTTCCCGGAGCAGAAGCGGGTCTTCGGACTTATACCCGGACTGAAGGACGCGAAATATCTCCGTTACGGAGTAATGCACAGAAACACTTTTCTCAACTCACCGGAGCTGCTCAACGCCGACTATTCCATGAAGAATAACGACAGGCTCTTTTTCGCCGGACAGATGACCGGAGTGGAGGGCTATCTCGAATCCACCTGTTCGGGAATGGCGGCCGGAATCAACGCCGCGAGACGTGCTCTCGGCAGGGAAAGCGTGATCTTCCCCGAATGTACCATAATCGGCGCTCTGGCGGGTTATATAAGCCGTCCTGCCAATATCGGAGCCTTTCAGCCCATGAACGCCAATTTCGGGATCCTTGAGCCGCTGGGCAGAAAGGTCAAAGGCGGAAAGGCGAGAGTCCACGAGGCAATGGCGGAAAAATCAATCGAGGCGATAAACATCATCGCCCGCAGTATCGCCGAAGGGCTGTAAATTCAGGGTTATCCGGTTTATTTGTTTTGAAAGATGCGACAGGTATAAATGCATGAAAATCATAGTTGACGCAATGGGCGGAGACAACGCTCCGCTTGAAATAGTAAAGGGCGCGTTTGACGCGGTAAAGGAATACAATGTTGAAGTCATCCTCGTGGGCGACGAAAACAGAATAAAGAAAGTCTGCGAGGAAAATTCACTCAGCGCGGACGACAGCCGTGTCAGCATAGTACACACCGAGACCTTACTGACGATGGAAGACCTCCCGCTGAGCGTGGTGCGCGACAAATCGGATTCCTCCATGGGTATCGCGCTCAAGCTCCTCGCCTCGGGCGAAGGAGATGCGCTGGTCAGCGCAGGAAACACGGGCGCGCTTCACGCCGGTTCGTCGCTGCTGGTCCGCCGCATAAAGGGCGTACAGCGTTCCGCCATAGCCGCCATTCTTCCCTTCGAGCGTCCCACTCTGCTAATGGACGCAGGCGCGAATACCGAGCTTGCTCCCGCGCATCTTTTACAGCTGGGCATAATGGGCTCGATTTACATGAAGCGCGTGTTCGGAGTGGAAGTCCCGAAGGTCGGTCTGCTCAACAACGGTACCGAACCCACCAAGGGAACGAAGACTCTCGTCGAGACCTATAACCTAATGAGCGGGTGCAGTGCTATCAATTTCGCCGGAAACATCGAGGGCAAGACCATCATGGACGGCAGCGTTGACGTGCTCATAACAGACGGCTTTACCGGAAACGTGGTGCTGAAAACGATCGAGGGTCTGGCAGGCTTCCTTATGCGCAAGCTCAAGGATATATATGCCGCCAATCCGGTGACAAAGCTCTCCGCGCTTCCCATAAAGGGCAGCATCAAAAAGCTGAAAAACTCCTTCAACGCTTCCGAATACGGCAGAGCTCCCCTGCTCGACCTTTCAAAACCCGTAATAAAATCCCACGGCAGCTCGGATGCGCTCGAGATAAAGAACGCGATACGTCAGGCAACGGCCTTCGTGGAGCAGGATGTTATCGTAGAGATAGTAAGGAATATCACCGACTCCGAAAATCAGCAGCCGAAACCCGAAGAAAAATAAACATAAAGGAAAACCATCTTGTCCGAAGCAGCAAAATCCTGCCTTGCTCCGCTTATGGAGGAGCTTGGCTTAAAATTCAGAAACGAAGCTCTGCTTGAGCTTGCGCTGACCCATTCCTCCTACCGCAACGAGATGCGGGCGAAGGGCGAACACAGCGACTGCAACGAACGTCTCGAATTTCTGGGAGACTCGGTAGTGTCGCTGGTGGTCAGCGAATACATATACGAAAAATACAGCTCCATGCCCGAGGGCGAGCTTTCACGGCTCCGCGCCGGGGTAGTCTGCGAGCGTGCGCTGGCGTCCTATGCCGCCGAGCTCAGACTGGGCAGCTATCTTCTCTTAGGCAAGGGCGAAGCGTCCACCAACGGACGCACCCGCGCTTCAAACCTCGAGGACGCTTTTGAGGCGATGATCGCCGCCGTCTATCTCGACAGCGGATTTGAAGAAGCGAAAAGGATAGTCCTCCGCTTCGCCGAACCCGAAATAAAGCGTCTGCTCAATACCGGACGCACCGTGGATCACAAGACTGTCCTTCAGCAGTTCGTGCAGAAGGAACACGGCGATATCCTCGAATACGTCCTCGCCGCCGAGATAGGTCCTCCTCACGACCGTATCTTCCGCGTGGAGGCAAGGCTGAACAACAACGTCATCGGCCGCGGCGAGGGAAGAAGCAAGCGCGAAGCCGAACAGCACGCCGCCTCCGAAGCACTCGTGCTTTTCGGAGCAAAAAACGAAAAAGAGTAAACCATCCGTCTGGCTTTCCGTAATGAGACATATAAACATACCCGTATTCATTCCCCATCTGGGCTGTCCACATACCTGCGTCTTCTGCAATCAGAGGACCATCTCGGGGCACGGCAGCTATGACCGCAGCTCGGTCTACCGGGAAATAGATAACGCGCTTTCCACCGTTTCACCCGATGATGAGGTGGAAATTGCTTTTTTTGGAGGAAGCTTCACCGGCATCGACCGCGGCGATATGCTCTACCTTCTCGATGCTGCTCAGAGCTATATCGACGCTGGAAAAGTAAGCTCCATACGTCTTTCCACCCGTCCCGATTATATCGACGGCGAAATTCTCGGCATCCTTTCACGCTACGGCGTGCGTCATGTGGAGCTGGGAATACAGAGCCTTTCGGATAAGGTGCTTATGCTGTCCGAGAGAGGACACAGCGCCGCCCGCGCGGAAGAGGCAATGAAAGCCGTGGTATCCGCCGGCTTTGAGCTGACCGGTCAGATGATGGTCGGACTTCCCGGTTCGTCTGTCGAAGACGAAATAATGACGGCGGAGGGAATATGCCGCTGCGGAGCGAAATCCGCAAGAATATACCCCACGGTGGTGCTCCGCGGCACCGAGCTGGCAAAGATGAGCGACAGCCGGGCATATATTCCGCTGACCAACGAGGAAGCCGCGTACCGCAGCGCGAGAGTTCTCCGCGTGTTTGTCGAGAACTGCGTGGACGTGATACGCATCGGGCTTTGCGCCTCGGAGGGTCTTGACGGAGACGTATACGCGGGAGAATATCATGCCGCGATAGGCGAGCTGACGGAGGGAGAGCTGTATTATACTCTTATCTGCGAACAGCTGGATATGCTGGGCGACATTACGGGCAGAAATCTGAGACTGTCCGTACCGAAGGGCGCTTCCTCGAAGGCTGTGGGACAGAAAAAGCGCAACAAGCTCCGTCTTGCGGAAAAATACGGTCTGCGCGATATCAGAGTATGCGAAAACGAAGCTCTGAAAGCGTATACCGTCGAGACGGAGATAAGCTGATAAAACATCATTTCCGGAGGATGGCGGCAGCCGTATTCAACGCGGCTTTACCGCTCTGTAAAATAAATTGAGATTAAAATCGATCGAACTCATAGGCTTCAAATCCTTTCCCGACCGCACTCTGCTTGACTTCAACAGCGGCGTGACCGTCGTTGTCGGACCGAACGGCAGCGGAAAGTCCAATATATCCGACGCCATCCGCTGGGTGCTCGGCGAGCTTTCGGCCAAAAGCGTCCGCGGAACGAAGATGGAAGACGTTATCTTCGGCGGCTCGGACAAGCGCAAGCCTCTGCCCTTCGCCGAGGTTTCGCTTACCATAGACAATACCGCCAACATCGAATCGGGAAGAATAGACAGCGAATACGACGAGATAACCGTCACCCGCCGCTGTTACCGAAACGGCGAGAGCGAATATCAGATAAACCGCAAGCCGGTGCGCCTCAGAGACATATCCGAGCTTTTCATGAACACCGGCGTGGGCAAGACGGGTTATTCGATAATCGGTCAGGGAAAAATCGCCGAAATCATTTCCGCGAAAAGCGAGGAACGCCGCACCATATTCGAGGAAGCGGCAGGGATCTCCAAATACCGCTACAAGAAGACCGAAGCCGAGCGCAAGCTTGCCGCGACGGACGAAAACCTCGTAAGGCTCGGCGATATTTTCAGCGGTCTGGAGGAACGCATAGGTCCGCTTGAAAAGGAATCGGAGAAGGCGAGACGTTATCTCGAGATCTACGAGCAGAAAAAGCAGACCGACGTGCGCCTGTGGCTTTACGACCTTACGCAGATAAAGCGCCGCGAGGAGGACGCCGCCGCAGAATACACGATTGCGAAAACGAAATTCGAGACCGCGGACGAAGCGCTTGCCTCGCTTGAAGCGAGAAACGACCGTCTTTTCGGCGCGAATCAGGAAAACAAGCTCAGATCAGACAGGCTGAGCGAGAGTATAACCGCAAGCCGCGGCAGTCTTCACTCCCTCGAAACAGACGAGACGGTGACCTCCCACGACATAACGCATCTGAAACAGCAGATATCCGACACGGAAGAAAGCATAAGAATGCGTACCGCCGCAAAGCGGGACGCGGAGGAGGCGTTAAGGCAGGCAAACGCAAAGCGGGATGCTCTCATAAACGGTCTGTCCGGGCTGGATATGCAGCGCGCCGAAGCCGGGGAAAAGCTCAGCTCCCTCCGCGCCGACCGCGCCGAGATCGAGAGCAGTCAGGACAGGACGAAAAATGAGCTTGACAGACTCACCCACGCCATAACCGACGCGAAGATCGAACAGGCATCGCTGAAAAGCTCCCGCGAAAACGGCGGCAGCCGTATCAATGAGCTCAGCGGTGAGCTTGAGGAAATAACCTCCGGACGGGAAAAAATCTCGGCAAGAATACAATCCGCCGAAAAAACCATCGCCGATTACACCGCTCAGGCGGACGAGATAAAAAAGCAGCTTGAAAGCAAGGATTCGGGGCTCAGCGCCCTGAAGAACGAGCTTGAGGAATGTACCGCCGAGCTCAACCGTCTTTCTCTCGACCGTATGTCGAGAAATCAGCGCGCCGAAACGCTGAAGCGCATGGACGAGCTTTTTGAGGGCTACGCCAACAGCGTAAAGGCTGTTATGAAGGCTTCGGAAAGCGGAAGACTATCGGGAATCTGCGGCCCGGTATCACATCTTATCAGCGTTGACAGAAAATTTTCCACAGCTGTGGAGACCGCCGCCGGCGCAAGCATACAGAATATCATAGTCGAGAACGAAAACGCGGCGAAGAACGCGATCCGCTATCTTAAAGACACCAATTCCGGACGCGCCACCTTCTGCCCTCTCACCTCGATAAAGTCCTCGCCGCTGAATATCTCCGAGCAGAGCCTTTCTTCCTATCGGGGTTATCTCGGAATAGCATCCTCTCTGGTGGAGTGCGACAGCCGATACCGTGAGGTCATAGAGTATATGCTGGGCAGGACGGTGGTATTCGACAATCTTGACAACGCCACCGAAATGGCAAAGGCCACAGGCTACCGCGTCCGCGCCGTCACTCTCGACGGTCAGCAGATAAACGTGGGCGGTTCATTTACCGGAGGCTCGGTCAAGCACGACACCGGTATGCTCACGCGCAGCTCCGAGATAGCGAAGCTCAACGAGGAAATCGTTTCCCTCGACATAAAGATCACCGCAAAAAAAGAGAAGGCAGAGGAGCTCGGCGCGTCGATCGAAAGCGAAAAGAAACGCCTTTCCGCCGACAGCGACAAGCTCGCCCTGCTCAACCGTCTCTCCCAGGCGGAAAACACTCAGCTTATGGTGCTGAGATCCCGCTGCGACAGCGACGATGAGCGCGCGAAGAACATCGAAAAGGAAATAATCAATCTTCGCCGCCGTTATTCCGACAGCGAAAAATCCATCGCCGACATCGAGAGCAGGATCGCTGTCCTTGAAGGCAAAGCCTCAGAGCTTTCAAAATCGGTTGACGAAAAGGAAGAACAGCGTCTTTCCCTGGCAAGGGAAATAGCAAAGGCAGACAGCGCGCTGAACTCCCTTCTGCTGAAAATCGCCGAACAGAAAAAGGATATAGAGGCGGCGGAAAACTCTCTGCGTCTTGCCTCCGACGGTCTGGATTCGGTGAGTGAAAAGCTGGAACGCGACATTTCCCTGCTTTCCGAATACCGCGAAAAGGAAGAGCAGACGAAGCTGCGTCTGAACGGTCTTGCCGCCGAAAAAGCGGAACTGGAAAGCGAAATCGCAAAGCTCGAAGAGGAGCTCGATGAGCTGACAAAGCTTGAGATAGCCCAGGACAACGAGCTTGCGCAGCTCCACACCCGCATAAAGGAACAGACCCGGATAAGGGAAAACCTTTTCCGTGAATACAACCGCCTTGAGACCCGTCAGCAGCAGATAGGCTCCGAACAGGAAAAGCTGACCTCAAAGCTCTGGGATGAATACGAGCTCACCTATACATCGGCTTCCGAGCTGGGTTATCCGGCTCTCGAGGAAAGCGAAAGAGGACACACCGTCACACGTCAGAACGAGCTTCGCTCAAAGCTCCGCGCCATGGGCAGCGTAAATCTCGGAGCCATAGACGAGTACAGGGAGGTCAGCGAGAAGCATTCCTTCATGAAAGAACAGCTGGACGACCTCAACAGCTCCAAGGCCGAGCTTACCGATATCATAACGCGCATCGACCGCGAGATGTGCGAGCGGTTCATCACCACAATGGACGAGCTGAACGTTTCCTTCAACAGCGTGTTCCGCGAGCTTTTCGGAGGAGGCTCGGCAGAGCTGAAGCTCTCAGACCCATCCAACGTGCTTGAAAGCGGCATAGAGATAAACGTGGCTCCTCCCGGAAAGATAATCAAGAGCATGAGTCTGCTTTCCGGCGGCGAGCAGTCCTTCGTGGCGATCGCGCTTTTCTACGCCATTCTCAATATCAACCCCACCCCCTTCTGCGTCCTCGACGAGATAGAAGCGGCGCTCGACGATGTGAACGTCATACGCTTCGCCGAATACGCAAAGCGTTATTCCGAGCATACCCAGTTCATCATAAACACCCACCGACGCGGCACCATGGAGCGGGCGGACACCATCTACGGCGTTACCATGCCGGAACGGGGCATATCAAAGGTACTGACGCTGAACGTGGACGAGATCGAAGCAAAATCCGGCATCAAGCTGTAATAATAAAAACAACGGAGAATAATCAAAATGTCATTTTTTGAAAAATTAAAATCCGGTCTTACCAAGACCAAGGACGCGATCTTCGGACAGGTCGATAATCTGTTCAAATCCTTCCGCAAGGTGGACGAGGAGCTGCTGGAAGAGCTTGAGGAGCTGCTCATCATGGCGGACACCGGAGTAACCTCCGCCGAGGAGATCATCGAAAAGCTCCGCGATAAAATAAAGAGCGAAAAGATATCCGA
>JAZQNC010000282.1:0-12310 GCA_045627165.1 Eubacteriales bacterium | reverse complement strand
GATATTGCGCTCCTCGACGAGGCTACCTCCGGTATCGACATAAACACCGAGCAGCAGGTGCAGAAGGCCTTTTCCGAATTCATGAAGGGAAGAACTTCATTTGTTGTGGCTCACCGTCTTGACACGATCAAAAATTCCGATATAATACTGGTTATGGACAGAGGACATATCGCCGAGTGCGGAACGCATGGCGAGCTTATGAAGCTGGGCGGTGTGTATTCCAGACTCTACCTGTCAATGGAGGAATAGCATGTACGATTTTGACCTTCTCTATAAGAAAATCGAGCTTCCTGAGGATGCGGTTTCCGTGGGAGAAAAGCTGATAAAGATTTTTGACAGCACTCCGGGATTCTGCGATACCGCTTTGAAATTCGTCGGCGGCGAAGACGTCGATGACGATCTTGATGTATTCAGCGAAAAAACCGGTATCGGACGCGATGAAACCGACCTGGGCTTCTGCATATACTGTTCGCGGTTTACTCATGAAATTTACGGGCGCAGAGGCGTATCCGACGATATCTTTTACGATAGCATGAAGGACATCACCGTGTGGAACCGCGCCTGCGTAAACAATTACATGCACTGCGGTATTCACGGTCAGCTCGGATGGCTTTCCTGTTCACTTCGCGCAAGGCTTTTCCGTCTCGGACGTTTTCAGTATGAGGACAGCCGTTTCCATGCCGAAAGCTACGAAAAAAACGGAGTATGTCTGAAAAAGGGAGACCGCGTCATAAACATGCACATACCCGAAGACGGACCTCTTTTTGACGAGCTTCGCTTCGACTCATATCGCCGTGCGGTCGAATTCTGGAAAGTCAATCTCATAACCTGCGACACATGGCTGTTCTATCCGAGACACAGGGAGTTCTTCCCCGAAAATTCCCGCGTGCTGCGCTTTATGGATGATTTCGACATTATCGAAAGCGGCGAAAGCGAGGATCTCGGCAATATGTGGCGTGTATTCGGTGCGCGCAGCAGCTATATCCCCTCGGAGCTTCCGCGAAACACCGGAATGCAGAGAGCCTATGCGGACTGGCTGGCAAAGACCGGGAAGACCGGCTGGGGCTACGGGATCAGAATAGAAAACTGATAATGCAATCAACGCAAATAAAAAATAAAATATAAATTTTCGGAGGTATACGAAAAATGGCCGGCGTAACAAATGAAATCACCAATTCCACAGACTTTACCGTTGAAAAAAAAGGCGGCGACGTTAAGCTCAAGAAGTTTTTCGTCAAATTCGGACTTATCGGCGGTCCGCTGATCGTTCTGATGCTTCTCTGCCTTATTCTCAGCTTTACCGTACCCAACGCGGTTGGATACGTTACCGGTATCTTCCTTATCATCATGGTTCCGCTCTATTACTGCAATCTCCTTCCCAAGTACATTTTCCCCGCTGTCTTCAAATATGCCGAGGTTGAATACGAATATGTACTCAAAGCCGGACACTTCACCATCAACTATATTTACGGACGCAAAAAGAGAGAAAACTATATGCCCGATTCTCTCGTTTCCTCCATGGAAGTCATCGCTCCCTACAAGGATGAATACAGAAAGATGATCGACGAAGGCAGCTTCGACAACGAATACATCGCTTATTCCACTCCCGATCACGTCAACAACTACTGCATGATCTTCTCCAACGAAAAGGGAGAAAAGTGCTGCGCGGTTTTCCAGTGCAACGAAAAGCTACTCAAAATACTCAAGTTCCTTAACAGCTCTACCGTTGTGGGAAATATCGACGAGTTCGCGGGCTACAGCGAAAAGAAGTAATTCAATATTCTGCGGGGAGGTTTTTTGCCTCCCTGTTGTATAATGTGCAAATAATTTTTCACCGAAAAAAATTCAGATTATTACAGAGAAAGGATAATCGAAATGAAACTTATAAAAATCGGCTGCGACGCGTCTAACATTATTCTGACCTCAGACCTCTCCGCTTCAAGAGCTGATATTTACTGCTATTCTCCCGCAGTAAGAGAGAAAAAGCTTATCAGGGTATTTGAAAACGTCGAATTCAAAGACGGCTGTGCCCTTCTTCCCCGTCAGATAGAGGGACGCGACGGTCTCTATCTGGGATATTCGCCCGACAACGAGGGAATACACTATGTTGACGATTTTCAGATGCCCGCAAGAGATTTCGAATACCCTGCGGTTGACACAAAGAAGGGTCTGCAGATCGTCGCTTCGATGATCGAGGACGCTGTTTCTCTCGGAGCGAAGCACGCCGCTTTCAATGTCTGCATCGGAGACATGATGCGCAGCGCGGAACACAGGGACGAATGCTATGAGTTCGTTCACGACGGCAAGACCTATTATTTCGACAAGGGAGCCGTCGGCAGAGCGGACGCGGCAATTTCGCTCATGAGCAGCAACGGCATTCTCGTAACCCTTATCTGTCTCTGTTCTCTGCACTGGAGCAGAGATACGGACGAGGACATGAAGCCTGTTCTGCTCCATCCCGATTACGTTGACGACCGCGCTCACGGCGGCGGACTTCTCTCCGCCTTCAACATCATGACCGATGAGGGCGCGGCGCATTACGCCGCTTTCATGGCGTTTCTCACCGAAAGATATACCGCCGACGGTTTCCCGCACGGACGCGCAGTGGGGCTTATCGTGTCCAACGAGATAAACTCTCACTGGATATGGGGCAATGCCGGTCACAAGACCTGCGAGGAATATGCGGTCGAATATACCACCGCTCTCCGTATCGCCTGCCAGGCGTCCGCCGACGTCTATAAGAACATGAGAGTATATATTTCCCTCGACCACTTCTGGACCGGCGCGCAGAACCTTACCGACACCGACAAATACACAGGCTCCCGCTTCATCATGGAAGCGGTCAACCGCCTCGCAAAGGAACAGGGAGATTTCTACTGGAACGTAGCTTTCCATCCCTATCCGGAAAATCTTTCATTCCCCGATTTCTGGAACGACAGGACAGCAAACGACGACAATGATACATACCGCGTTACATTCAAGAATCTGGGCGTGCTCCGCGATTTTCTCTACCGTGAGGAAAATCTGTTCAAGGGCACGCGCCGCCGTATAATCCTTTCGGAACAGGGCTTCAACTCTCACTGGACCACCGAGAGCGAAATACTTCAGGCCTGCGCTTACGGTCACGCATACCGCAAGGTCATGGAAATTCCCGAAATAGACAGCTTCATCCTCCACGCTCATCTGGACAATGCCGGTGAGTTCGGACTCAATCTCGGTCTGTGGAGAAGAAACAAGAACGGCCCGGGACTTGACGCGCCCAAGCCCATGTATTACGTGTTCAAGGCTATCGACCAGCGTGACGAGACCGGCAAGTGGCACTGGGAAAGATACTGATTTTTAATATCTGTAAGGATCATATTTATGAAACTCGATAACGGTTATTTTTACGATGAGAACGGAAAGCGGTGGCTGCCCTTCGGTATGTTCGGAAATTACTTCGTTTCGGCATACACCGGCGACACTCTCGTTCTTCCCTCGCGTCACGGTTCGGGTTCGCTGGAATTTCAGCGCTGTACTCTTGAAGTATGGGAGCATCTGTTTACCTTTCTGAAAAAAGAAGGCTGCACCGCGATACGTCTATTTCCGAGAGGAGACTCGGGCGGTTCCGCATGGGAAGGTCTCGATATCGGCGGAAGGGTAAACCGTTCTCTGCTTGAGCTGATCTTCCTTTACGCGAAAACAGCGCGGAAATACGGAATACGCACCATGCTGGGACTTTTCACTCAGCCGGAGTGCAGCGTATACTGCCGAAAAGATACGAGAATATACTGGGGACAGAGATTTTTTGACGATGAAATGCGTTCCGCGGCGACGCCCTCTCAGAAGCGTTTTCTTGACGATGCCGACGACACTGTAAGCTACGCGGAATTTTTCACTGACAAGGATGTTCGGAGCTGCTGTCACAGCTTTCTCGATGAGATACTTCCGCTCATAGAAGAAAACGATGATATATTCTGTCTTGAAATCTACAATGAAATGGGATGGGCTTCTCCCAACGCGGACGTTCAGAACACCTTCCGCTGGGAGAACACTCCCGCTTATCTCGACTGGAGCCGCGACATGGCGGAGCATATCAAACGTCTTGCGCCCGGACACAGTCTGTGCATAAGCAACTGCGGCGTCGGTATTCTCGGTCATGATATGGTTCAGTGGACAGAGGCGATAAAGCCGGACTTTTTCAGTCTGCACAGTTATCCCGATATAATCGGCTCACCCGACGGCGTGGATTACGCCGCCATGTCGGATATGACGCTTATATATACTCAGACAGCGGGACCCGCCATGTACGGCGAATGGCAGGCGAAATTCAATCCCAAAGAGGATTACGAGGAGCTTATGAAGCTCAATTCCCGTGATTTCGCGTGGCTTACGGTGCTTTCCGGCGCTCCCGGATGCATTTCCTGGCGGGCACGGGGTTACGGACAGTACACCGCGCTGACCGAGCTGTTCGACTGTCTTGCCGACCGTGATCTGACCAGAAGAAAGCCGAAGCTGCAGATAAACGTCGGAGAAGCGCATGAATATTTCGTCTCTCTTGCCGAAAAGGGAGAGGAAAACTGCGTTATGCCCTCGCACAAGTGGTGTCCCGATTGGTGCGCCACCGATCATATGCACCGCTTCTGTATCAAGGCAGAAAGCGGATATCTTAAAAAGATGGCTCAGACCGAGGTATACTCGCTTGAAAACGGAGTCGAATACGCATTCGTTCTTGAGGGCGGCATACCGCTTGAAGAAGTGAGCGCGCAGACCTTTGAAAGAGAAAATAGGCTGATTTCGGTATCGGAGGGATATCACGTCAAGCGCATGATGACCGAGGATGAAAACACGGTGATCCATTACCTGCGCAATTACGAGCCCTTCACCGTCTTTGCCGAGACAAAGGACGAATACGGCAATGCCGCCGGCAAGGCCGAGGCCTATTGTCTGCGCACGCGCATAAACAAAGGTCTTTCGGTGAAGCTGCTTGACGACAGCTATGAATATCAGCTTTGGGACCTTGACAGCGGAACAAAGACAAGAATTTTCGGCGACGGCTTTGACGTCGAAACCTCTCACGACTATGTCCTTATTGCGCTGAGATGAAAACGATCGTACCGGATTATTACAAGGACTTTCGGTGCATTGCCGGCAGTTGCAGACACACCTGCTGTCAGGGCTGGGAAATCGACATAGACGAGGTCTCGCTTGACAGGTTCGGAAAAATCGGAGAGATAAACCAGAAAATCTGCCGTGACGGTGAAACGCCGCATATCATTCTTGAAGAAAACGAGCGCTGTCCTTTTCTCCGTGACGACGGTCTGTGCTCCATGATACTTACCTACGGTGAGGATATGCTCTGCGATATATGCCGCGACCATCCGAGATTCCGTAATTTCTGCACCGACCGCGTGGAGATAGGACTCGGAATGGTATGCGAGGCCGCCGCGAAGCTGATTCTTTCTCATCCGGATCCCATGAAGCTCGTTGTGTTTGAGGATGACGGAGAAGACAGAGAACTTCCCGACGATGAGGCATGGCTTATGGATTACCGTCAGAAACTGCTCGACGGAATTACCGAAAGCGGTCCGAGGGCGAGACTGCTTGAATATCTTATATTCCGGCATATCCCCGACGCGCTCTATGACGATATGCTTGAGGAGCGCACAGCCTTTGTCAGAGCAGCCTATGAAGAAATTATCTCCGCGTGGGAAAAGACAGACGGCTCTGCAGACAGTCTCGCGGAGTGCGCAAGGATTTTTTCCTACGACGTGGAATACGACGACGAGGTAATGGAGAAACGGCTTGAGGAACTGAGCGAAAAGTAAACAACACATAACTGTGAGGTATTATTATGTACAGTCTTGAAAAGCTTAATGTTACGTCTTACGAAGAGATAGCGAAGCTTCCCGACCCGTTCCTTTTTGAGGACGGTACAAGGGTAAAAACCAAAGAGGACTGGGCTCTGCGCAGAGGAGAACTGCTGAAAACCGCGGTTGAGCTTCAGTACGGAAAGATACTGCCCGAGCCCGAATTTCTGGAGATTCAGCCTCTCTATCTTTCCGGTCCCGGCAAGCTCAGCGATTACAGGATAATAAGCGGCACCCGCGCCTGCCCGGTCAGCTTCATCATGCAGGTATACCGTCCCAGGACCAACGAAAAATGTCCCGCTGTCATTGACGGAGACTTCTGCTGGGACGGTCCGCAGCATTACGCTCACATTTTCACCGATAACAACATAATCTTTGCCGGGTTCAACCGCGCCGAGATCGTTCCCGACATAAGAGGGATCGAGCGCAATTCACCGCTGCAGCTCGCCTATCCCGATATTTATTTCAGCACCATAATGGCATGGGCATGGGGATACTGGAGGTGCGCGGACGCTCTCATAAAGCTCGGCTTTGTCGATGAACATCTCGTATACACAGGTCTGTCAAGAGGCGCGAAGACCGCTCTTGTGGCAGGCGCCGTGGACGAGAGAGCCTGGATAGTCAATCCCGAAGCTCCCTGCGCTGGAGGAAGTCTCTACCGTTCGAGAATGAAAGCTGTCGGCGCGGACGGTCAGGAACGCCGCAGCGAGGAATTTGACGATATCACCGCCAACTTTCCCGACTGGTTCACGCCCGAAATGCAGGAATACCGCGGCAGAGTACCGGAGCTTCCCTTCGACGAGCATGAACTTAAAGCTCTCGTGGCTCCCCGTATTTTCTTCGATTCCGAGGGCAAGGACGATATGTGGGCAGGTCCCATTCAGTCCTATCAGTCGGACATCGCCGCAAAGGAAGTATATAAATTCCTCGGAGTACCCGAAAATATCATGTGGTACTGGCGCGACGGCGGTCATGCCCAGAACGAAGAAGATTTCGGAATGCTGCTCAACATCATTCAGAACCGTCTGAAGGGTGAGGAGCTGAGCGAAAAATTCAACTATATCCCCTTTGACGAGCCGGAAAGCATATTCGACTGGTCAGCGCCGGAATGTGAATAAAACTTCTGACGACGGATGAAAGGACTTGAATATGGCAGCAATAACCGCTCCTTCGGGAAAAACATACGAGCTGAGCTTCGAGGATAATTTCGACGGGAACTGCCTTGACAGTACCAAATGGGAATACTGCCCCGAAGAGCCGAGACAGGATATCGGCGGATGGTGGAAGGACTGCATGACCGAGGTACATGACGGCAATCTGTGGCTGTGGGCAAAGCTTGACGGCGGAAAGCCCATTTCGGGCGCTGTACGGACCAGGGGACTGTTTGAACAGGCTTACGGATACTTTGAGTGCAGGATGATGTTCCCTCGCACCACGGGCTTCTGGGCAGCCTTCTGGATGATGTGCGGACAGGTTGGCAAGGTTGACGGCTCTGCTGAATCCGGAGTGGAGATAGACATCATAGAATCCGGCTTCTGTACCAGAGGCGGAGTCAATCACGCGCTTCACTGGGACGGCTACGGCGAAGCTCACAAATCTCTCTGCGAGATCATAGACAATCCAGCGCTTTACAAGGGCTGGCACACATACGCACTTGAATGGACCGAAAGCGAGTATATTTTCTACATTGACGGCAAAGAGACCTGGCGCACGAGTCAGTCGGGGATCTGCCGATTCCCCGGATATCTCAAGCTCTCGACCGAATTCGGCACCTGGGCTGCACCTATCGTCGCGGATGAGCTTCCCGACTGCGCGAGGGTGGATTACGTCCGTGTGGGCAGATAAAGCCCGAAATCCGGCAATAGCTCTCGCCGGGCCGGTCAACGCGTTCACGGATAATGTGGGCTGATTCCGATTCTGTTTTATAAGGGTGACGTCTGATTGCGGCGTCACCTTTTTTTATCCGGAAAATCGCAGCACGACATTACACAATAGTAACAATAACCGCTTGACTTTTATTATGTAATATGATAAAATATTTTTAATTATCTTGAATATAACAGAAGGACAGGAGATACAGCACAATGAGCGAAAATAATAAATTTTACCTCACCACAGCCATTCCCTACGCTTCACAGAAGCCTCATATAGGCAACACCTATGAAGTCATCATGGCGGACGCTGTGGCAAGATACAAAAGACAGCGCGGTTTTGACGTTCATTTTCAGACCGGTACCGACGAACACGGACTTAAAATAGAGGAAAAGGCCGCCGCTGCCGGGATCACTCCCAAGCAGTACGCGGACGGCGTTGTCGGCGAGCTCAAGGGCGTATGGGACATGATGAATGCATCCTACGACTACTTCATCCGCACCACCGACGAAGATCATATGAAGGCTGTCAGCCACATCTTTGACAAGCTCTATGCTCAGGGCGATATCTACAAGGATGAATACGAGGGCTGGTACTGCACACCCGATGAGAGCTTCTACACCGATTCTCAGGTCGTTGACGGAAAATGCCCCGACTGCGGAAGACCCGTTCGGCGCATGAAGGAGGAAGCCTACTTCTTTAGACTCACCAAGTACGCGGACAGACTTATAAAGTACATCGAGGATCACCCCGGCTTCATCGAGCCCGAATCCCGCAAGAAGGAAATGCTGAATAACTTCCTGCTTCCCGGACTCAAGGACCTCTGCATTACACGAAGCACCTTTACATGGGGCGTTCCGGTAAGCTTTGATCCCAAGCACGTTATCTATGTATGGATAGACGCGCTTTCCAACTACATCACCGGTCTGGGCTACGATCCCGCCAACGAGACACAGCCTGAGCTCTTCAACAGATACTGGCCCTGCGACGTTCATATCATCGGCAAGGATATCGTCCGCTTCCATTCCATTTACTGGATCATCATGCTCATGGCTCTCGATCTTCCTCTTCCGAAGAAGATCTTCGGTCACCCCTGGTTCAATTTCGGAACAGACAAGATGTCCAAGTCCAGAGGAAACGTCATATACGCCGACGAGCTGGCACAGCGTTTCACGGTTGACGGCGTAAGATATTACTGCCTGTCCGAGATGCCCTACAACTCCGACGGAAGCATCACATACGAAAACATAATCAAGCGTTACAACACCGACCTTGCCAACAATCTCGGCAATCTCGTAAAGCGCACTCTTGACATGACCGCCAAGTATTTCGGCTCTGTCGTTCCCTGCCCCGTTGAAGGCAGCGAGGAGGAAAACGCCCTTGACGCGGACCTCAGGACTGTATTTACCGAGGCAAAGACAAAGCTTGACGCGGCTATGGACGAGTACAGAGTGGCCGACGCCCTCGAAGAGATCTTCACCGCTCTCCGCCGCGCAAACAAGTACATTGACGAGACTACTCCCTGGTCGCTGGCAAAGGACGAGGCGAACAAGGGCAGACTGAGCACTGTTCTCTATAATCTGCTGGAATGCATCCGTCTTTCCGCCGCAATGCTCCATCCATTCATCCCCGAAACAGCTGAAAAGATCCTCTCTCAGCTCAACTGCGAGGATGAGAGCTTCGAATACGGCTCGCTCAAAGCAGGCATAACCACCAACAAGGCGGAGATCATCTTTGCCCGCATAGACGAAGCAAAGATCATGGCTGAAATCGAGGCAGAGATCGCCGCGAAAGCCGCAGCAGCCGAGGCTGCCGCAAAAGCCGCCGAAAAGCCTGAGGGCTGCGCCCTTATCGGTATCGAGGACTTCATGAATGTGGAGCTCCGCACCGCGCAGGTCATCGCCGCTGAACCCGTACCCAAGGCAAAGAAGCTTCTCAAGCTCCAGCTCGATCTGGGCTATGAAAAGCGTCAGGTCGTTTCTGGTATCGCAAAGTTCTACAAGCCGGAGGATATCATCGGAAAGAAGCTCATCGTCGTCGCAAATCTCAAGCCCGCAACTCTCTGCGGTGTCGAAAGCAACGGCATGATACTCGCATCGGGCGAGGACACCATACGAGTGGTATTCCTTGCGGATGATACTCCTCTCGGAGAGCGCGTCCACTGATTCCGGTCATGCAGATTTTCGATACTCACGCCCATTACGACGATGAGAAATTTGACGGTCAGCGCGAAAATATACTCAGCGAAGTATTTGCTTCGGGCGTTGAGAAAATACTCAACGCCTCAAGCGATCTGAAATCTTCTTATTCCTCTATTGCGCTTGCCGAAAGGTATCCGCAGTTTTATGCGGCTGTGGGAATACATCCTCACGAATGCGAAAATCTTGAGGATGATAACACGATACTGTCGGAGCTTGAGGATATGCTGAAAAATCCCCGGGTCGTCGCTATCGGCGAGATCGGACTGGATTATCACTATGATCTGGATTTCAGGGAAAAACAGCTTCACTGGTTCGATATGCAGCTTTCGCTCGCCGACAGGACAGGATATCCGGTAATAATCCACGACCGAGAGGCACACGGCGACACTATGGAGCTTATACGCGCTCACAGCTGCCGCGGTATCCTTCACGCCTTTTCAGGCTCCGCGGAGATGGCGAAGGAGCTTGTAAAGCTCGGATGGTATATTGCCTTCGGCGGCTCAGTCACCTTCAAGGGGGCGTCGAAGCCTATTGAAGCTCTGAGATCGGTTCCGTCAGAACGTCTGCTGGTGGAGACCGACTGTCCTTATCTTGCACCGGCGCCAATGAGAGGAAAGCTCAACCGTTCGGATTATATTCCGTATACGCTCGAAGTCATGGCTGCCGCAAGAAACGACACGCCAGAACACATCGCCGAAATCACATACAGCAACGCTCTTGAAGTATTCGGCATAAAGTAAACAAAAACGAATCAAAAAAGCGGTACAGATTTTTGTCTGCGCCGCTTTGTGTTTTTTGGGGTATGAATTACAGCTCAAAATACTGTCTGTACGTTACGGGATTTCCCGCTACGACAGAAGAATTGCGGTCAAGGGTGACCTCGGTCTTTTCAAATGAGGTCATGATCCCGCCGGCTTCTTTTACGATGATCAGCCCCGCCGCATAGTCCCAGGGACTGAGGGTGATCTCGTAGAACAGGTCGCAGCGTCCGCACGCAACATAAGCGAGATCGAGGGAAGCCGCTCCGCAGCGGCGTATATCGTGGCTGATCAGATAGAGCTTTTTCACGTGCTCGAAGGTCTCGTCCGCCAGCTCACGGTGATACGGAGAAGTTCCGAAGCTTACGAGGGCATTCGCAATATCTCTGTCTGAAACGTGTATGGGCTGACCGTTGAGAAAAGCTCCTTCGCCTTTTTCGGCATAGAACATTTCGTCCTGATACGGGTCGTATATCACACCGGCAATTATCGCTCCGTCAAGGCAGAGTCCGACCGAAACGGCGCTGTGACGGAAGCCGTGGATAAAGTTCGTGGTGCCGTCTATCGGGTCTATTATAAAGGACAGACCTGAGCTGAGCAGCTCGGTATGGTTTTCCGCGCTTTCCTCGCCGATAAAGCGTGCATCGGGAAAGAGCTTTCCGAGCCTGTCATACAGAAATTCCTGCACAGCCACGTCGTAGGCGGTAACGTAATTTGCCGCGCCCTCTTTTGCCGTGATTTTCTGCACGATATCGTGAGCTCCGATCATTATCCGGCCTGCCTTGCGCACGGTTTTGATTATATTATCAACGTATTTCATCATCGTTTACTTTCCGAATATTAACAGAATGACGGTTCAGATAAAGCCTGCGCCCTGATTTATCAGACGTCGTCGGCAGACTCCATCCAGAGAGGAAGCGGGAACCATGTGCGAAGCTCCGGTCTGAGCGATGACGTATAGGGCGAATACAGTCCGAACAGAAACTGCATTGCTTCCTTATGCTCAAGCACAAGCATACATTCTCCGTCATATTCCGTCACTGAGGGCTTTCCGTTTTCTACCGCCATGCGGAACTTCTCTATCTGCTTTATGCCGTGTATCTCAAGGGTTATCTCACCGTCCGCGAGGACTTCCCTATCTGCTTTGAATGCAAGGAAAGCCTCCGCAACATTGGCAAAATTCAATATATTGAACAGGAAGAAGGTCTGATAATCCGTTGACTCACAGATGCGCATGGCAGCTTCAAGGAGCTTTCTGTCCCATGAAGGGATCATAAGATTAACGTCGCCGTGTTCACGGATATAATTACGAACCACATCGTCAAAGTCCGCCATATCGTAAAGCGTGAGCTCCTTGAGATCGGCAACATAATATCCGATAAGCTTTCCGCCGTCAAGCACGGCAACAAGAGAAGAGCCGGTATCGACTGCTGAGACAGTATTAATCAAGGCGTTCCCTCTTTTGATAAATGAGACCCTGTGGTCAACGGGTCAGTCGGTCCTTCTGCAGTGCTATTCGCTTCGTGGCCTTAATGTTATTGTGGCGTTTAACATATCCAATACCATAGGTAATATTTTTAATATTGTTCTTATTGCCATGGGAGATGCGGTTGCGATTATTGTCGGCCAG
>JAZQNC010000281.1:0-10739 GCA_045627165.1 Eubacteriales bacterium | reverse complement strand
CTCAGTGTTCCTGAAAACAGATAAGGCTCCTGCTGTATCACGGCTATGCGGCTTCGCAGATCGTGCAGATTTATATCGTATACGCTTACTCCGTCAAGAAGGATATCGCCTTTCTGAATATTATACAGTCTGCCGATGAGCGAAATGATCGTACTCTTTCCCGCGCCGGTTGCGCCTACAAAAGCGATCCTGCTTCCCGGCTCCGCGGTAAAGGACACGTCCTTCAACACATAGTTGTCACCCGAATACGCAAACCACACGTTGCGGAATTCCACCTTTCCCATTGTGGGAGATGTGAGCTTTTTACCGTGCGCATAGTCTTCTTCTTCGTCTATTTTCAGAATGGAATATATACGTTCTCCCGACACAAACGCAGACTGGATATTCGTATACTGGTCTATTATCGCTATAACGGGATCGAAAAAACGCTTGAGATAGGTAATCTCGGCGTAGAGGATTCCGATCTCTACCGCTCCGCCCACGATATCCTTCGCAAATATCCAGAACAGGAACGCCGTGGCAAGATTGTTCAGCATATCCATATACGGATTTGAGAAGGTATGCAGAATTATCTCACGAAGTCCGAGACGGTAACAGCGCTTTGTCAATACCGCAAATTCTCTGTTCTTTTCTTCCTCGCGCCCGAACAGCTTTATCGTACCGAAGCCTGTGATAGTCTCGGCAAGAAATCCGTTCATGTGCGAAAGCGCAGCCTTAACCTTAATAAAGGTCTTTTTTATGAAAATCTTATACAGCAGCACGCTGACAACGATAATCGGCAGCACAGGAAGGGCAAATAGCGACACCGTCGGCGAAAGAGCGATCATCGCCCCTATTATTCCGATAATGAGTATACCGTCGGTAAAGAAGGACACCATCACTATCGACACCATCTCGCTCATCGCATCCACATCGCTCGTCAGCCGCGTGAATATTCTGCCTGATGAGTTATTGTCGAAAAAGGTCATGGTCAGCCGCTGAATCTTGTCAAACAGCTCGGTGCGCATTTTCATTATGATGCTCTGACCGATTTTCGCCACCAGTATTTCCTGGAAATATCCGACTCCCGCCCCCACAAGCGTGCAAAGCAGATACGCTACCGCCAGCGAGATCAGCGCGCCCTTTTCACCTGTACCCGGCATGAGATGCTTATCTATCGCAAGCTCGGTTATATATGGTCCGGCTAGCGACGCGCCGTTTACGACGAGCGCAAGGAAAAACGAAATGAAAATCACAGGGATATACGGTCTGAAATACCCCATTATCCATGACAGAGGAAAGCTTCTTTTCTGGGAATATTCCTCCGCAAGCTTATGAGCCTCGTCCTCGGAAGTGTGAAGACCGTTACGGTCGGTCGGCTTGTTCTCCATAATCAGTCTTCCTCCTTTCTTGACTGCTGCATATACAGATTATAATACCTGCCGTGAAGCGCCATCAATTCGCTGTGAGTACCGCACTCTGCGATAGTCCCGTCCTCGAGATAGATTATCTTATCGGCATTCATTACGGCAGAAGCACGGTGCGCGGTTATGACAGTGGTCATATTCTTCGCCTCGCTGCGCAGTCCCTCAATAATCTTCTTCTCGGTTTCGGTATCCACCGCCGACATACAGTCATCAAGAAGCAGAAGCTTCGGTTTCTTTACGATAGCCCTCGCAATCGATACTCTCTGACGCTGACCGCCCGACAGCGTAACTCCCCGTTCTCCGACAACCGTATCGTATTTTTCGGGAAAATCCTCTATGTTGTCATGTATATCTGCAATTTCGGCGGCATGCTTTATTTCGCTTTCCGACGCGCCGCTGTAGAAATCTATATTGTCGTATATGGTATCCGAGAACAGGAATCCGTCCTGAAGCACGCAGCCTTCTGTCTTTTTCAGAACGTCAAGCGGAATATTGTTTATATCCCTGCCTCCGATATAAATCATACCCTCTCCGACCTCGTAACGCCTTGACAGAGCGTCAAGCAGAGCGCTTTTTCCGCTGCCCGTTCTGCCCATTACTCCGAGAGTCTGACCGGCTTCAAGCTCAATGTCTATATCGTGAAGCACCGTTTTTCCCGGCTCATAAGCGAAGTTCAGTCCTCTAACCGATATTGAAGGCTCGATTTCGGTGATCGAGAAATCCGCACGGCTGTCGTCGATCGGCGTTTCCGACATGAATATGACGTCAAGCCTTTTCATTGAAGCTATACCCTTCTGCCATATCTGCACCTGACGGCTGATACGCAGCATGGGCGAGGTCATTATTCCTATATATGTATTAAAGGTTATATATGTTCCTACTGAAAGTCTGCCGTCAAAAACCATAATGCCGCCGATGATCATAAACACGGCATAGGTTATGGCAAAGCCGATACTCGACACAGGTCTGAGCAGTGCAGAGAGCTTAACCTGATCTATTTCGGCGTCAAAACGCTTCTGTGAAAGCTCCTTTACCCTTGCCGATTCGTACTCTTCCCTGCCGTAGCTCTTTATCTCGCGTATGCCTCCGATATTTTCCTCGATCTTTCCGGCAAGGGCGGCGTTTGCCTCCTGAATTTTGATAAACCGAGCCGCTATAAGACGGCGTATGAGTATCAGAAACAGAAGTATCGGCGGTACTGCCGCAAACGCGGTCAGCGTCATGGGCAGCGTCATTTTCGTAATCATTACGTAAAACGGCATCACCATTGACAGGCCTATGTCAAAAATTGACGTTATTCCGAATGAAAGCGCGGCGCGGATAGCGGTTATGTCGCTTATCATTCTTGTGATGATGTCTCCGGTATGATTTGTATCGCAGAAACGGCTGTCAAGTCTTGAAAGCTTTTCAAACGCCTTCTCGCGCAGCAGCTTTTCATACCTTCTTCCGTTACCCATAAGCAGAAAACGCCATATGAATTTTATACAGAAAGCGGCAACCGCCACAACAGCGAGACGCACCATCATGCTCTCGGCATGGCTGAGATCGTCCGGAAGGAGAGTGAGCTCATCCACAATGTCTCCTGTAAGCAGGGGAATGTATGTTTTCATTACAGCTTCGGCAAAAAGCAGGAGTACACCCGGTATAAACAGGTAAAACTGCGACATGAAAATACTCAATACAATATCTTTTGTTCGCATCACCTTTTGCGGTTCGCTCTTCTTTTCCCGATTTTTCATATCATCCATACGATTCTTTCTCAGTTTAAGTTTCAAGCCTGCTTTTCGAGAAGGCTGTATCGATTCAAACGCTGCAAATCACGATCATATTCTCTCCGCTGTCAAGAACTTCGTTGAATATTTCTTTTAATCTCTGCCTTTGCTCAACGCCGCAGCATATTGTTTTTATGCCGTACGCCCGTCCGATAAGCGAAAAATCCGGGTTATCGGTAAATACCGAATCGACATATCTTCCCTCATAATACCGGTCCTGCTTGTTTTTTATCATACGCAGCGCTGAGTTGTCGAAAATAAATATTATAACCGGAAGCTTGGCTTTTTTCAGCGTCGAAAGCTCCTGCACCGACATCTGAAATCCGCCGTCGCCGCAGAGAAGCACGATATTCCTTACTCCGTCGGGCGCTCCGAAGGAAGCTCCCACCGCCGCAGGAAGTCCGAAACCCATAGCCCCCAGTCCGCCGCTGGTGATAAAGCCTCTCTCAAATCTCGGCTCAAGCTCCCTCGCCGCCGACATCTGAAAATCTCCGACATCGCTGACATAGCACGCGTCGTGTCTGAGAGCTTCAAGCTCGTCTATTGTACGCAGTATTTCCCAGTTCGAAAGACGGTTTTCATGCAGGACGATCTCGTGTTTGCTCTTCTCCGCGGTAAGCTGTTCGTTCCAGCGCGCAAACGCCTCCCTGTCGATATCCGCTTCCCGCATATACTCATGCAGTACGCTGAAAAATACCCCTGCATCCTCTACCACAGCGATATCGGCGTTGAGATTTTTGTTTATCTCGGCAGGGTCAATGTCGCAGTGTATTATCATTCTGCGCCGTCCGAAGGAACGGAAATCGGCAATGGTACGGTCGGAGAAACGACACCCCACCGCTATGCACAGATCGCACTGGACAAGAGCGCTTTTCGCAGCGTTCCCGCCGTATATTCCTGTCATGCCGAACATGTGCACGTCTTTTCCTGTGACCGTTCCCATACCCATCAGAGTGGACACCACCGGAATGCCGGTCATTGCCGCAAAGTCGCTCAGAGACTGCGAGGCTCCCGCGGCGACAACCCCTCCTCCGGCAAGTATAACAGGTCTGTAGCTTTCTTCGACAGCTTTCTTTATCTCCGGAAGGGCGTTCTCTATGGGGTACTGATTTTTACGGCTCCGCGGAAGCACCGCTTTGCCCGCGGGAGATATTTCACCGAGCTCCGCCTCCAGAACATCCCTTGTTATATCGACGAGAACAGGACCGCAGCGTCCCTTTGAAGCTATGTTCCACGCCTCCTCAAGGGCATTGCAGAGCTGAGACGGATTTCTGATAAGGTAATTGTGTTTGGTAACCGGAAGCGTGATACCCATTATGTCCGCTTCCTGAAATGCGTCGCGTCCTATGGAACCCGATTCCACCTGTCCGGTGATAACAAGAAGCGGAACCGAATCAAGATTTGCGTCCGTGATTCCCGTAGTCAGATTGACCGCGCCGGGACCGGAAGTAGCTATACATACACCCACTCTTCCCGAAATTCGGGCATAACCCGAAGCGGCAAAAACAGCTCCCTGTTCGTGCCGCACAAGTATATGATTGATATCGCTCCTTCCGAGGGCGTCAAACAGCTCCAGCACCGCGACTCCGGGATAACAGAATATGTTATCCACACCGTGCGCTTTAAGAAAGCTGACTACAAATTCCGCACCGGTCATAATACTAATCCAATCTGAACTGTTTTATCGGCTTGACTGCGCTGCCGCCTTCAAAGTCCGTAACCTCGCCGAGCGCGAAAAATCCGCTTTTATCATATAACCGCACCCGACATCCCATATCGTAACAGGTTCCTATTTTGCTCTGATATATTTCCGCTCCGCAGTGAGCCAGCCGAGCGAAAAATTCCGGCAGCTCTATGCGCGGACAATCATCAAAAAGATCCTCGGCGGGACTGAGTATCCGCAGTCTGTCGTCTTCGCTCATATTTTCAAGATCTTCAAGCGTATATGCGCTCTCAAGTCCGAACCCGCCGGTAAAAGTGCGCGTCAGCGACGCCATTGCGCCTCCGCATCCCAGCTTCTCTCCGATATCCTCGCAGAGAGTACGTATATACGTTCCCTTTGAGCATCTGACGTCAAGCATGTAATCGCGAGGATTTTCAGTGGCGGTACAGCTGATAGAGTATATTTCGATCTCTCTCGGAGTACGATCCACTTCTACTCCCTTTCGTGCAAGATCGACCAGCTTTTTCCCGTCCACTTTCAGCGCGCTGTACATCGGGGGAGTCTGAAGACTGACGCCGAGCATATTCTTTACCGCGTTTTCTACATCCGAATACGGCGGGATATCGTCACTGCTTGTCAGAAGCCTTCCGGTGATATCGCCGGTATCATAGGTAACTCCGAGCCGCAGCAGCGCCCGGTACCCCTTTTCGGACGAGGTAATATATTCCGAGGCCTTTACCGCACGCCCCACCATTACGACAAGCACACCAGTCGCCATTGGATCAAGCGTACCCGTGTGACCGACCTGTTTTGTGGAGTACAGACGGCGTACCCGGTTGACCACATCATGCGAGGTCATACCGCTTTCCTTGTTGACCGCCAGCACTCCCGATAATTCTGTCATTATGTTTTACCGTACATTACCGTTCTTCGATACCGATCCCGCTTTCCATTGCGTTTATCACGGTTTCGATTATTTTCTTTTCCGCCTCAACGCCGTCTGAAGCGTCTGTCATGGCGCCTGCGGCTCTGGCGTGGCCGCCGCCTCCGAAAATTGCGCAGAGCTCGTTTGCCTTTACCGTCGGTCCGCTGCGCATCGAAATCTTGAACTGACCCTGCTCGTCGCTCTTCTGCTTGATGACGACCGCAAGCTCAACGCCCATAATTCTTCTCGGAAGCGAAGCGAGATTTCCTATATCCTCGTCGGTAAGCTCGTTCTCCTCTTTCATGCGGTTGGTAAAGCATATACATGCGATCCTTCCGTCAAGGTAATAGTGCAGCGCGTTATAAGCCGCTGTTGTGGCCACAATTTCCTTTCGCGTGATGCACTCAAAGAGCTCGTGATTTATTGCGGCACAGTCAACTCCGTATTCCAACAGCTCCGCAGCGGTTCTGAATGTGAAGGGAGTGACATTCGAGTATTTGAATCCTCCCGTATCCGAGGCGATCGCGGCATACATATATTCCGCTGCCGCCATGTTCAGCACTCCAAGCTCCTTTGCAAGTCTGAACATTATCTCGCCGACTGCCGGAGCAGTACTGTCTATGTAATTTTTCTTGGCGTAGCGCGCTCCGTCGGGGTGATGGTCGATTTTCAGATCGACTATTCCTTCGAGCTTCTTGCCGTACTCTCCCGCAAGCTCAAGCTGAGCCACGTCGCAGGCAACGATAAGGTCGCTCTCAAACTCTCCCGCCGCCTCGACCGGGAAATTTTCAGTGGAAAATACTCTGCGAAGCCTTGCGCCGAGATCGTCATCACATACGATGAGCGTCTCTTTTCCCAGCATATTCAGAAGCTCCCGCAGAGCCATGCATGAGCCTATTGTGTCTCCATCCGGACGGGCATGGGCGATTATCAGTATTTTTCGTGCCGATTTAAGCATATCGGCGGTTTCCGCAAGCGTGATTTCCTCGCCGGTAAACAGTACAGACGTCTCAGCGTCCGAAGCCGCGCTGATGCTCACTTCGTTTGTATCCATTTTCATTCGTCCTTTGCGGCGTCATTTTCGTATGCGCTGTCGGGAAGCATTGTCTTTTCGATCTCCTTGAAGAGCGCATCCATCTTTGCTCCCTTTTCTATGCTTTCATCCACTATGAATTTCAGTTCGGGAGTAACACGAAGATTCAGCCTCTGCGCCAGCTGGGTACGGATATAACCGGATGCGCTTACAAGTCCGCGCTTTATCTCGGTCACGTCTTCCCCGCCTATCGCTGAAAAATATATTTTCGCAAGCTTGAGATCCTGCGTACAGTCGGCCGCCGTAATGCTGACGAGCGAGCCGCTCACTCGCGGGTCCTTGACCGTGCGGATTATTTCGGATAATTCACGTACAAGCTGGTCGTTGATTCTGACCTGTCTGTATCCTGCCATTTCATTGTCTCCTGTTTCGGGTAGATGGTTTATTCACTCAGCACAGGCTCTGACGCCGCGCGGCGAAAAACAGCAAACTTATTTATATATATCTTATTTATTATACCATATTATTGCAAAAAAATACAGCATATTTTAAAAAATTATTATATTATTTGCATATCACGGTTGAAAATAACACCTGCGGATGATATAATGCTTTTCATAGTATTTATCCAGAAACAAACGGGAATCCGAAATGTCAGAAAAAAAAGTTAAGCTTATTCACACCGCGGATATACATCTTGATACTCCGTTTTCTTCGCTTAATGCGCGTCAGTCTATACAGCGCGGCGAGGAGCTCAGAAGCGCTTTTGCCGCGCTCATGACTTATATAAGAGTTAACGGTATCGATATCGTACTTATTGCGGGAGATTTGTTCGACTGCGCTTATGCCACACGGGATACCGTTCATCTGCTGCAGAGAGAGTTTTCGGCAAATCCGAACACCCGTTTCGTAATTGCTCCCGGAAATCACGATCCCTATACACAGGACTCGATTTATTCCACCGCCGCCTTTCCGGACAATGTTTACATATTTGACAGCAGCGAGGTATCCTGCTTTTCCTTCGACGATATCGGCGCGGATGTTTACGGCTATGCCTTTACCGGCAGGAACCTGAAACCAAACCCCTTGATCGGGTATCGTCCGAAGGACAACGGCAATATAAAGCTTCTCTGCGCTCACTGCAATCTCGGAAAAGACAATGATTACGCTCCGATAACCGAAGAAGAGCTATTGGACTGCGGGTTCGACTATGCCGCTCTCGGACACATCCACAACACCGAAGGCATAATGTGCCATGACAGCCATTACTACGGATACTGCGGCTGTCTTGAGGGAAGAGATTTCGGCGAATGCGGATACAAGGGCGCGATATACGCTCTCCTTCGCAGAGATGATCGGATTTTTGACGCGGCAGTGAACGGTATCCGCTTTTCGCGCCGCCGTTACGAAAAAGCCGAATGCGTCCTCAGCGGATGCGCGGATACTTCATCGGCATACAACAGGATATCCGAGGTTATAAACCGTTTCGGAAATGATACGAGTCTGCGACTTACGCTCAGCGGAACAATACAGCACGACATTATGCTGTCCGAAAGCTATATCTCATCACAGCTTGCGGCAGGACTTTTCTCATTTGAATTACAGGACGGCACTTCGCCCTCCGCCGATTATTCCAGGCTTGAAAAAGACCCTACGCTCCGCGGGGAATTTTACCGCACGCTGAAAGATAAACTCATCTCCGATGATGCGGATATCAGATCGACCGCCGAGCTTGCGCTGAAAATGGGTCTGGCGGCTCTGAGCGGCAAAGATCCCGCTTATGTTCAGTTTTCATGAAGTGTTTTCCGGAAAGGAACGATATATCATGGGTTATGACTTTATTCTGTTCGACGCGGACGGAACTCTGTTCGATTTCAACCGCAGTGAGAGATATTCTTTTACAAAGCTGACCGAGAATTTCGGATTTGATTTTTCCGAGGAAATATACGCCGATTATCATGTCATAAACGACAGACTATGGAAGGATCACGAAAACGGTCTGGTAACGAAACCCTTTCTGCTGGTCGAGAGATATCGCAGGCTGTTTGAAAAGTACCGTATAGACGTATCTCCCGAAGAGGCAAACCTTTTCTACCTCGCCGCCCTGGGAAGCTGCCGTTTTCTGACAGAGGGCGCGCTTGAAATATGCGCTTATCTGTCATCCTTCAAGCCGCTTTATATTGTGACCAACGGAGAGGCTTCTGTTCAGAACAGCCGATATTCCTCCTCTGAGCTTAGGCCATATTTTTCCGACATATTTATTTCGGGTTCTGTCGGCGTTTCAAAGCCTTCAAAAGAGTATTTCGACTATGTTGAAGCACATATCGACGGATTTGACAGAAAAAGAGCGATAATCATCGGTGACTCACTGACAAGTGATATCCGCGGCGGCAACAACGCGGGCATCGACGCCTGCTGGTTCAACCCGGACGGAGCCGTAAATGACAGAGGCGTACACTGTGAGTACGAAATAAGAAAACTCAGCGAACTGAAAAAAATAATAATCGGAGAATAAAACAATGACTGCCAACAGAATCGTTGTAACATTACCTCTTGAGCCGGAAGGAAAAGACAGGCTTGAAAAAGTGCTGCCCGGTTATGAAATCTTTTACGAAGTCCCCGACGATATGACCGGAGTGTGCGCCGTTATCGGCAAGGTACCTTCCGAAAAGCTGAAGGAGCTCTCCTCCCTTCGCTGGGTACAGCTCTCCATGGCAGGAACAGAACCGTATTCTCTGCCGGGAGTGCTTCCGAATGGCACAATCCTCACAAACGCCACCGGCGCGTTCGGTCTCGCCATCTCGGAATATATGGTGGGATGCGTATTCGAGCTGTATAAGAAGCTCCATCTTTACCGCGACAATCAGCAGAAATGTCTGTGGCTTGACCGCGGAAACGTTAAGCGGGTGGAACGCTCGGTCGTACTGGTTCTCGGTATGGGCGATATCGGAGGACAGTTTGCGCGCAGAATGAAGGCCCTCGGCGCGTACATTATAGGCGTAAGACGTACAGAAGGAATCTGTCCGGAATGGTGCGACGAGATTTACACCGTGTCCGCTCTTGACAGTCTGCTTCCACGCGCCGATATCCTGGCAATGTCCCTTCCGGGAACTCCCGAAACAAGGGGGATAATGAACAGAGAAAGGCTCGCGCTGATGAAATCCGACGCGATTCTCATAAACGTGGGACGCGGAAACGCCGTGGATACTGCCGCGCTCACCGAAGCGCTCAATGAAGGCAGACTCGGAGGCTGCGCACTTGACGTTACCGATCCGGAACCGCTTCCCGCCGACGATCCTATCTGGAAATGCGAAAACGCTGTCATCACGCCGCATATTTCAGGATTTTTCCATCTGCGCGACACCTATGACAATATCGTCGATATCTGTATAGAGAACGCACGCAGATTTGCCTGCGGCGAAGAGCTCATGAACGTTGTGGATTTCTCCACCGGATATAAAGTGAGCAGTCACAGCTGACATGATTCGTTAAAAAACATACTCAGATCAGAATTCGAATGATAATTAAGAGCATAAATATCAAGAGCTTCGGTTCTCTTCACGATTTTTCGCTGCAGCTCGGCGACGGGCTGAACATAATAGAGGGACGGAACGAAGCCGGAAAAAGTACGATAGCCTCGTTTATATTCTTCATACTTTACGGCGAAAGCAAAACCGAGCTGGAACGCCATACGTCCGCCGACGGACTTGCGCCTGAGGGAAGTCTTGTAGTTTCCGACCATGAAAAGACCTATCGGATAAGCAGAAGAAGCGGAAACGGCGCTGTCATCACCGATCTTTCAAGCGGCGAACAGGTTTACCGCCGTGAAATACCGGGAGAAGTTTTTTTAGGACTTCCGTCGGATATTTACCGTTCAAGCGCATTCATCGGTCAGGGAACAGATCAGGGAGTTTTCTGCGAGGATATAAGCGCCTCTATA
>JAZQNC010000280.1:0-3067 GCA_045627165.1 Eubacteriales bacterium | reverse complement strand
GCGGTCAGATCACTGCGGAATTTCTCTCCGGTGGTACAGTATTCGGGGTTGTCGGATTCGCTAAGCTCGTCTGCCGCAAGGTCATGATAGAGCAGAAACACTACCTTTGCGTCTTTTTTATTTTCCGCCGAGCTGACTTTATCATCCGCACCGAATAGATTTACAGTCAGCAGCGCGGATATGACCAATACAAACGATAACAATCTGATACTTTTTTTCATGAAAAATACTTCCCTCATGCTGTTATATATGTCTTTATCATTATATCACATCGCTTGCGGCACTTCAAGCGTTATGCAAAGATGTAGTAAAAATGCAATGTTTATCCGCGTCTTTATTTTTTGTCCGGACATATTGACATATCTGCGGTATTACTCTATAATACATATATAAACGTCAATAATGCGGTTCTGTACTTACGATGAAATATAAACATGCGGAGGAAAATGCAATGTTATCCAACAGCACTCTGAAATATCACTATCATCCGGCAAAGGGATGGCTCAATGACCCCAACGGTCTTTCGTTTTTCAAGGGTTACTACCATGTGTTCTACCAGAACTGCCCGGATTTTGAGTATCCCGGAAAGCAGCCGATGGTCTGGGGACACGCGCGCACCAAAAACTTCACAGACTATGAGGAGCTTCCGACGGCTATTCCATGCGACAAGCCATACGACATAGGCGGCGCGTGGTCCGGAACGGCAATAGAAAAGGACGGCGTTCTTTACGCCTTTTACGCTTCCATCACCGATACCGGACGTCAGGTCATAAGCGTTGCGTATTCCGATGACGGAGTAAATTTCACGAAGTACGAAGGAAATCCGATAATCAGTGAATATCCCTTTGACTGCGGAGGTAATTTCCGCGATCCCGCCGTCTTCATCGAGAACGGGGTATATTATCTCGTCATCGCTTCGGCGGACAGGAGCAAAAACACCGGATGTCTGCTTCTCTACCGTTCGGAAGATATGTTCGACTGGAAATATGTCGGCGTAATGCACGAATATCAGGACTGTATGTTCTGCGAGTGTCCTTCGTTTCTGAAGCTCGGCGACGGATATCTGCTTGCCAATTCGGTATGTCCGAATGACGGACACCATTATTTTGAAGTGCTGTACGGCAGCTTTGACGGTACCGTGTTTACACCGAAGATAACTTCCCATTTCCAAAAGGGTCCGGATGAATATGCCGGACAGATATTCTCGGCTCCCGACGGCAGAGCGATACTGATCTCATGGGTCACAGGATGGAATTATCAGCCGCATGAAAAATGTATCGGATGCATGAGTATTCCGCTTGAAATCAGCGTGTGCGGAGACTGTCTTAAAGCCTATCCGATAGCGGAGGTAAGACATCTTATAGACGGTGACAGCATTGTTGACGACTATATTACGGAAACCTACCGGGACGGCGGCGCGGAGGTCTTTATAAAAATAAAGGGTGAATGACCGTGTCGTAATTGTGATGCGGTAAATTGTGCTTTTCTATTGCAAAATACGAAATTGTGTTGTATAATATCGTAAGGTAGACATTCCGATCGTTTACCATGTATATCAATTACGCAAAAGAAAGGATATCTGTTTTGAAAAAGATAATCGCCGCGCTGCTGATAATCGCATCTCTTGCCTCATTTGCTTCCTGCAGCGGCGGAACAACCGCACCGGATGATGATTTGCCGGACAATGAAACCGCGCAGGCAGAAATTCTTCCCGAATATGCCGAACCGACAGCTCTCGGATTCACCGAAAGCGTTTACGAGGGAAGTATCTCCAAAAAGATTAAGGTCACTCCGGTATTTTATCCCGAATATACTACGGAGCGCGAGCTCAGCTGGTACACACTGGATCCCACCGTTGTGTCTGTTGACGGTGAAGGCAATGTCAGCTGCAACAGCATAGGTACAGGAAGGGTCGTGGCCGTCACTTCAAACGGGATCGCGGCAGTATGCAGCGTTTCGACCAGTGATGTCATCCCCACAGGTATGTCGTTCAGCGAAAGCAGGATCGATCTGAAAACCACCGAATCGGTAAAGCTTGGCGTTGATTTTGTTCCGGATAACTCCACACAGCGCAAGCTCAGCTGGGCTACGACGGATATCAAGGTCGCCACAGCCTCCCACGGCAAGGTTACCGGCGTAGGTCCCGGTGACGCTACGATATATGCCATTACGGAAAACGGAATCATTTCGAGCTGTGACGTTCATGTTGAGATCAAGCAGGTTCCCGCAACCGGTATATGGATCGAGAAATCCGAACTGACTCTTGAAGTCGGTGAAGATTACAAATTCTTCGCAAATCTTCTCCCCGCCAACACTACCGAAACATTTCTTTCCTACACCCTGTCCGATACCGGTGTGGTAAAGGCGGACAACAGAACGCTCACCGCGCTGAAGGAAGGAACGACAACACTCACAGTCGCATCGCAGAGCGGTATTAAAAAGGAATGTAAGATCACGGTAGTTCCCGCCGAGGATGTCGAAAAGGATACGCGCACGGCGACCGCCGCTCCGGTCATCACGGGACAGGCGGTATGTTACGCCGGATACTGGTGCGTTGCCGGTACCTGCGAGAGCGGCGCGACGATTACGGTGACTTCGCATCTTACCGATGAACCGCTGGTAGTACAGTCCCAGTTCAAGCGTTTCTTCTTCCCCTTCAAAATCAAGAAGGGCGCGACGGATGAGCTTACCATAACCGCCCAGATAGACGGAAAGGCGGTATCCAGCAAGGTCAAGCTTGAACTCAAGTATACTCAGGGCGCGTGCGACGTGCGCGTCGGCGAAGGCTCATGGCTGCATTATCCCGCAACCGAGGGCGACTTCCGCGGAAGCAATCTGTTCTCGGATAAGGAGCTGGCAAACCTCAAAAAGGTAATCAAGAGCCGCGTAACCGAGATACGCAAAAAGAGCGGCGTTGATACCAAATTTGTCATCTTCATCGCTCCCAACAACGGCACTATTTATCCCGAGTACGGTCCGGTTGAATGGAAGGAAAAGAAGGAATCCGATAATTCCCGCCGTCAGCAGGTTATCGAAATGGTAAAGCAATGGAATACCGAGGACGTCA
>JAZQNC010000279.1:0-3299 GCA_045627165.1 Eubacteriales bacterium | reverse complement strand
CTTCGGGGCGTATAAGCTCTCCCGCGTATGAGAGCATGTATTTCTTTGTGAGCATTGTGTTGAGTCCTTTCTTTTTTCTTGATTCGGTTATGGAGTTACGGCTGTGAGCGCATATTTGGGAGCGCAGCTCCAACGCCCTGTTTAAGCCTTCCCCTATGGGGAAGGTGTCACGGCAAAGCCGTGACGGAAGAGGATAATTCCCGCTCATGCCGAAAGAGTACTTATACCGCCTCTTTCCCCTCAGGTCTGCTTCGCATCCCTGAGGTACCTTCCCCAGAGGGGAAGGCCCGGCAGTACGGCAATATTTATGATATGAATCATTACTTATGTGGGCGTACCTGTGCTTCTTTTCAGCATTACCGGCAGGAAGCAAAAACCATTACCAACACCCCGTATAAAAAGTTTTCGGTCAAGCCTTTTTCAAAAAGGCTTGGCGGGGTTTGGGGCGGCAGCCCCAAGCGTAACACCTCAGCCGTTGACGTTGCGCTCGTAGTGGAAAAGGTACTGCTGGGCAATGCCGGCGTAGGGACCGAGAGAGGAGACGTCGAGGCCGTCGGGGTAGTACTTTGCGATAATGCGCTTCATCCAGACGTCAATGGGAAAGGCCTCGAATTTTCCGAAGCCGAAAAGCGCGGCGCAGTTGGCGACCTTGGGCCCTATTCCC
The DNA here is from genome assembly GCA_045627165.1 of Eubacteriales bacterium. GTDB lineage: Bacteria > Bacillota > Clostridia > Oscillospirales > CAG-272 > JAZQNC01. Next base: position 2,635 of record JAZQNC010000279.1, on the reverse strand, counting down.
TTTACGGTCTGAAGAGACTCCATGACAGAGGCGTAATCCGCCTTTTCGAGAGCGGCAAGGTCAAGCCGTCCGTCGCATACCCGGCAGGCCGCGTCATGGATGTAGCCCGCGCGGAATCCGGTCCTGAGGGCGAATATCGCGTCCTCGCCAGCGTCGGCAAGAGCGCGCGCCGTAGGAAAGGCGTATTCGGTTCCGTAAGGAGTTTCGATGGGCTCGCCGAAGCTTTCGCAGAGAGCGGCGATTATCTTCTTGATTCTCGGTATGTTGTTGTTCTGCGAGACAATAAATGAGCATACAGCTTCCCAGGGGTCCTGATGAAGAATACGGATGCCCTTTCCGGCCTCCATCGCCTTAGCAATGGTCTCGCCGCCGAACCTTTCGGATATGTCTTTGCGTATGGCGGCGTAGTCGTCGGCAAGTCCGAGGAAATCCCTCCAGAAATCTCCGCTGTCCGCGTCCGATTCAATGATCAGCACGTCGGGAAAAGGCTGGGTGAATACGCCGAAATGGTTCCCGCCTCCGGGGTTTCCGGCAACTCCCTGCCAGCTTCCGTCCCCGTTTCTGTCGAAGCGGAAGCACTGACCGCATTCAAAGGTCTGGGCAAGGTCGAAGTATTTAAGCCCGTCTATAGTATATTTAACCGTTTTTTCGTTTTCCATGTCATTTCACCGCCGTAAAATACCAGCGCTCGGTATCAGCCTCCGGCGCGCTGCGGTCAAGGTCTCCGTGCATATATTTCAGCACAAGTCCGGATCTGAGAAGCTCCCGCTTTATCTCCTTTTCTTCGTAGCACCGCTCGGTCTGATATTCGTCGGTGCGCATATATCTGCCATCGGAATCGGGAGCGAAAAAGCTGAGAGTGAAATCGCAAAGCCCGCTTTCCCTGTCGTATTCGTTGCTCCACGCGCAGAGAACGCCCTCATCCTCAAGGATATAGTCCCTGTCGGCGTATATGTTCCCGAATTTGTAGGGAGTGTTCATGTCGAAGCAGAAGCACCCGCCGTCGTTCAGACATTCCCTCACCGATCTCATACAGCGAAGCAGGTCGTTTTTCCCGCAGAGATAGTTCATGCCGTCGAGACAGCATATCACGGCGTCCACTCTGTTCGCCATGCGAAGCATCCTCATATCCTGAAGCGCGAAGGTGATATCGGCTCCCGCGTTTCTCGCCTTGTTTTCGGCAAGGGCAAGCATATCAGAGGATATGTCTATTCCCGTGACCTCGTAGCCGCGCTCAGCCATGCGCAGAGTCATTTCGCCGGTGCCGCAGCCTATGTCGAGAACGCGCCTCACCTTTCCGATCTCATCGAATATTCCGCAGAGGTAGTCTGCCCAGCGGTCATAGTCCACCCCGGTCATCAGCCTGTCGTAGTAGGGCGCAGCAGCGGTATACTGTGTCATGACTTGTCGCTCCCGGCCACAGTGCTGTCGGCATTATCGTCCTTGTCGGCTTCGGAAAGCCTTTTCAGCACGGTAACGTATCCGTCGCTTCCGTATTTAAGACAGCGGTTGACGCGGCTTATAGTCGCCGTCGAAAGTCCGGTGCTCTCGGCGATATCGGTGTAGACCCTGCCCTCGCTGAGCATTCTCGCCGCGGTAAGCCGCTTCGACATCTCCTGCATCTCCGCTATCGTACATATATCCTCAAAAAAGGCGTAGCACTCCTCCACAGTTTCAAGCGTAAGCACCGCCTTCATCAGGTAATCGCTCTTTTCGTCTCTTGTCTTATCCATCGCACTCATCCTGATCGCTATTGTCCTTTCGGTCTTTTGCTTTACAGCTTCTCCTATTGTAATACTTTTTTCACCCGATGTAAAGCCTATTTTGTAAAACAATGCTTTAATACTTTAATTTACGACCACGCCCTGCGCGCCAACGAAAAAGGGCAGTCCCGTCTGTGAGACTGCCCTTACGGTAATATACGCGGATTATTCTTCCGGCTTCGTTTCGAGAGTGAGAGGATAGTCGGCGATGTGGTCAAGCTTGAAACCGTTGGCCTTGTACTTTTCGTAATCGAAGGCCTCAAGCTCGTCTATCGCAAGCTTGTGGAACTCGTAGAAGTTGTTCCACCACTCGTAGCCGCTGCCCAGCTCCGCTCCGAGATATGCGTCGGCTATATCGCAGCCCATTGCGGGAGCCACATAGAACGCGCCCATTGCGAGAACGTTTACGCCGTTGCCCGTGATAGCACGGAGAGCCGCGGGAACGCTTTCGACAACGCCTGCGTGAACGTGGGGACATTTGCTCGCGGCGATATGTATTCCCATACCCGTTCCGCAGAAGAGGAGAGCGCGCTCAAATTCTCCCTCGGATATCTTCGCGCCCACACGGAGTCCCACACGGTGGAACATATTCTCGGTGTCCTCCACCGTCGGGTCGGTAACGCCCAGGTCGGTAATCTTCCAGCCCTTTGCTTTGAGGTGCGCGACTACCGCTTCCTTGAGCGGATATCCCGCAAAGTCCGCGCCTACTACGAGGTATTTGTCCTTTACTGTTTTCATGTCTGTATATTTCCTTTCGGTTATTTGGTCTGTGATGATATTCTGTCCTGCCGGATGAGGTTTGCCCCGGCGAAACCGACAGCATGGCGTGGAGCGGCATCACCCGCAAATCCAAGTATGGCGTTGGGGGCGCC
>JAZQNC010000278.1:0-4911 GCA_045627165.1 Eubacteriales bacterium | reverse complement strand
AAGCTTCGAGACGTCAAGCTCGGTTTCTTCAGCATCGGTTTCGGAGGCTGTTTCTTCCTCCGACGTTTCATCACCGGAGGTTTCATCAGAGGTTTCGACGGGCTCAACGTCGATGCCTTCCGGCTCGGTGAGCTCTTCGGTCATATCGGCGGGAAGCGTCACGGGGGTATCATCGCCCGCCGTTTCGGTATCGGTCATTTCTTCGGTAATGTTATCCCCGGTCGTACCCTTGTCCTCGGGTTCGGTAACAGATTCGCTGCTGTCGGGTGTTATCTTTACCGGAGTGTCTGCCTCGTCAAGGCACGCGGTGAGAAGACATACCGCGACTGCGACGGCAAAAAGTGCTCTGAGCTTTTTCATATTATCAGCCCTTTGCGCCGTTGTACTGTTCGAGCCAGTCAAGACCGATATCCATTGCGTCATACAGACCGTCCTTGATTATCTGCTTGACCATTCTCTCGTGAACCGGCTTTGTGGTGTCTGTGCTGACAAGCTGCATCATAACCTTGTCGGGCTGAGTATACTTTCCGTTATCCGTTTCGATCTCGGCTTCGCTGAGGATCATGATGAGAAGAACGTACTTGTCGTTCATGTCTCCGTATACTATGTTCTGACCCTCTCTTACAAGGGGCTTGCCGCGGTATATGCTGTAGCTGTTTTCATTTATCTGCTCTGCCATTATCGTTACCTGCTTTCATATAATAATAGTCCGCCATATTAAAGCGTATCTCATATGATACAACTTTTGAGCTGTCATGTCAAGTAAAATAGTGTGAATTTGTTGTGTTGAAATCGCGCGGCAGAACAGCTTTAACGGATCACAGCGTGAATTCGGGCATTCTTGCTCTTATGCGGGCTGCGAGAACGTCAGCAGAGGATTCGTAGGTGCCGCCCTCATGTACCTTGCTGATTCCGTATTTCTTCATGTCGGCAACATATTCGCCTACCATTGCGCGGAGCTGTTCGACAGTGTACTGATCGGGATAGAGAATAAGGTCGATATATCGGATATACATCTCCCAGCGGCAGATTCGCGCCAGAACCTCGTCGTTTTCGGCGGCGTCCTTCGCTGCGGCGAAATCTTCCTTTGCGGACTTCATAAAGCCGCCGTCGAAGAAATCGGTGTCGGGCTGCGCATAGCATCCGCGGTGCGAGCCTGTTATCTCCGGTCTCTTTGTGAGACGGTCAACGTAGCTCTGAATGTAGGGCGCACCCTTTCCGGCAAAGGCGGAAATGAATTCCTTCGTTCCCTTAACCGTATCGAAATCGGGATCCCATTCAAGCTTTGCGAGCAGCCAGGATTTGAGCTCGGAAAGCTCGCTTCCTCTCGCGTCGGGCGCGCCTTCGGGGAACATACCGACGGTGTTGTGTTCGACAAAGAACTTCATGTTCGGACCGAGAACTCCGATATTCGGCTGAGGCGCGAGATAGTGCAGGAAGTTGGTAACATAATCCCAGATATATATGTTTTTAGCACATGCTGCCCAGTCGCACATATCCTTTACAAAGGCGGGATTGCCGTGCTGACACTCGTCTATGGGATGAGAGAAGCAGCATTCGATCGAGCAGAGACGGATGATAACGTTGTCGCGGGGCTTCGTTATCTTCGTGACGTGACGGGTAAAGCGATAGGCGAGAGTCTCGATATATCTGTCGGGGAACTCATCTTTTATCGCGTCGGCGACCGCGTTTACGAAACGCAGCTGAGTGCCCATGAGAGAGCCTTCCTCTTCGTTTATACGGCTGCATTCGGGACATGTGCAGCAGAAAGGCACTTCTCCTGTATCAGCCTGCGAGACCGAAGCCGTTTTGTGGTCGGGATGAGCGCGGAAATCCGCCCTTACCTTTTCGATCGTCATGGCAAGTTCATTGGGATTGTTCAGACAGCGCTGATGTCCGGGACCCTTCCTTCTCTCGCCGTCGATGAGAGGGAAGTATTCGGGATGGCTGTCGAACAGACTGTCGGGAATAAGTCCGGGAAGGGTGTGAACGAATCCTATACCGAACTCAAAACCGCCTCCGTATTCTGCGCCGATGCGTGAACGGGCGTTGAGCTTGTTGAATACCGCGTAGTCCTGCGCTTCGCCGTCCCGGAAGGAGCAGGCTCTGTAATGCATCGGAGGGATGAAGCTGTAGGTTTTGCACGTAAGTTCGAGGCTTTCTGCTTTCGGTATTACTTCAAGCTCCTCGGTATAGCGGTGACAGCCAAGCTCCTCCTCGATGAACGTATATGCGCTGTACAGCACGCCGCGCACGTTTCCGCCGCCTATGAACACGAGATTTTCTTCGACGGAATAGAATACTCCTTCTTCTCCCGCGTCAAACGCTTCGTATTCGTCCTTTGCGGCAAAAGCGATATTCCTCGTGTTTACAAGAATCGCCCTGCCGGATCTATAACGGCATTCGCAGATTATTTCGGGAGTTCTGCCCGTGGCTTTTCCGATAAAATACGCAAGCTCCTTTGCGGCGGTAAGCTCGATTAAAGCCGCGTTTTCGGCATGGACTATGACCCAGCCGCCATCAAGTATCGTTGTTTTCATGATTCGTGACCGTATCCTTTCAGACATAATTTTAATTTCAGCCGCATTATAGCACAGCATTCAGCAATTGTAAATAGTATAAATCAAAAAAATCCCGGAGCATTGGACAACTCCGGGAAGCGCAAAATATGTTATTGAGTTATTCGCCTATGAGCATTACCTGAACGGTGCGCTTTCTTGCTCTGGTCTGATCCCAGTCGATGAAATGGATCCTTCCGAATTCGCCGAGATCGAGTTCGCCGTCTGCGATCACAACGGTGACATTGCGTCCGATTATGGAAGAACGGAGGTGCGCGTCGGTGTTGTGGCATCCGAAGGCGTCCTCGCCGACGCTTGCGGCAAAGTCAAGCGCCTTCTGTCCGGGATGAAGGTACATACCCTCTGTGCGGCAGGTGGGGATTATCTCCTCGAACACGTTGACGAGGTCCTGCTGAAGGGTCTCAAGACCTGTCATCGACATGTCGAACGCACATTCCTGAGTGATCACCGAGCAGGTGGTATGATGCGAATATACGACGCAGATACCGTTCTTTATGCCTGTTTTTGCGGCGATTTCCTTTACCTTGTCGGTAATGTCGTGAAAGGAAACAGCGCGGTCGCGGGACTGGAGAGTAAACTGTTCTCTGTATGTCATCATAATCAGCCTTTCTTTGCCAGATCGTCTGCGGCGCGGCGGGTTGCGCCGATCATCTCGTCGATCATCGCAATGGGATCGGAAGCGTTCATGATACCCGAAGCGGCGCCTGCGGCTTCGGAGCCTGCCATAATAAAGTCATAGACTTCCTGACCGCAGGTGATCCCGGCAGCCTGTTCCACCATAATGGAATCGTCTATTTCCTTGATGGCCTTGATCGAATCCATAACGTAATCCATGGGCGACGCACCCTTGCCGCCGCCGATGATAGCTGAGGGCTCGGGATTGATTATATCGGGGTGAAGCTGTGCGATCGCCTTCGCCTCGTCGAGAGTGTCGGCACAGGCGAATACCAGCATATCGAGCTCACGCGCACGGTCGATGGTCTTCTTCATCTGGGGAAGAGACATGGGCTTTTCGCAGTGGTTTATCATGACTCCCTCGGCTCCGGCAGCCTTTACGCCCTCGGGAAGAATATCGGCGCAGCCGCGTCCGGGACGGAGAGTGTCCATGTATGTGCAGAAAACTATGAGATTTTTCGTGTTCTCGGCAACTCTGCGCACCTCAAGAGCGGGACAGATAAAGAGCACGTCGATATCATATTTTTCCGCCGCCTTGTCCGCGGCGAGAGCGTATTCGAGCAGCTTGTCGCCCCAGACATAGTTCTTTGTTCCTATTTCAAAATAGGGAGTACGGATTTTTCTTGACATAGCATATACGGCTTTCGTATGGAGAAAGCTTCCTTTCTCGTGTTCTTGAGACCGGTTCTGCGAGGCGAAACTGAGCCGTAAATCGCAGAAACGGCAAAACACGGTATGAAAAACATATCTTTAAGGGAGATTTATTTTTCGGCTGTTTTATCTCTTGAGCTGGAGAGTGTAGTGAACGTCTTCGGCTTTTTCCTCATCCGTGAACTTGTGGAGAGTGTTGATGACCTTGCCGTCGTTGAACTTGCGGTCTCCCACATCGTCGGGAGTACCCATAATTGTGACGTTGAGCTGTCTCGGACGGGCGCGTACCTGGTCCCAGTCAACGAAGTAGATGTGAGCGAATTCGCCGCCGTCAAGAACGCCGTCCTTGATAGTCATTGCTTCGCTGCGTCCGAAGAATACGGAACGGAGATGACCGTCCGTGTTCATGGAGGTGAAGTCGCCGGGCTCGTTCACATAACGGCCGAACTGAGCGTGGATGGGGCCGGGATGACGGTACTGATGCTCTTCCTTGAAATCGGGAACGAGCTTTCTCATAATGTCAAGAAGGTCGTGCTGGAGGAATTCAAGATCGAAGGAATCGATATCATGAGAGCACTCCTGAATCATGACGGAACAGGTCGTGTGGTGAGAAGCGAGTGTGCAGGTGCCGTTCTTGACTCCGGAAGCGGCAACGATTTCGAGAACTTCCTTGGATACATCGTGGAAGGTGGGTATCCATCCGCGGGACTGGAGCTGAAGCTCCTTCTGATAAACGATAAATTCCATTTTCTTTACTCCTGTCTGAATGTTGTATGATTGTTTTTCAGTGATATAAACGAGATAATTATACCATATACAATGTTAACAGTCAACATTAAAAAAGTAATATTTTGTCAGAGGTGTCTTAATGCTTCTCTGACGCGGTATAACAAAACGGCGTAAATAACGCCTGACAATAGTACTTGCAATAATTTCCGTGATATGGTATAATAAAATCGCAGAAATGAAGACATACGAAAAAATAATCATACGGGGTAAGATATCA
>JAZQNC010000277.1:0-5040 GCA_045627165.1 Eubacteriales bacterium | reverse complement strand
TGGCTACGATCCGACTTCCTCGTCTCGTCTTTCGTCAACAACGCCCGAAACCGCGAGCAGTCCTCCCGGAACGAGATAACGCGCAATATCCGGAGCCATGCGGATCACTATATCCGCCGTTATATTCGCGGCGCAGAAATTATATATACCGTTCACCGAAGCGAGAAGATCGGACACGGCGAAATATATTCTGTCGGCACATTCGTTGAGCGCGGCGTTTTCACCCGCAATCTTGACGGCAGAGGGATCGATATCGTAGCCGTTTGCAGCCTTCGCTCCCAGCTTTACGGCGGCTATGGCGAGAATACCGCTTCCCGTACCTACGTCAAGCACCACGCTTCCGGGAACCATGTATTCTTCCATGAGCTCGGCAACGAGCTGTGTACTCTCATGTGTTCCCGTACCGAATGCCATGCCGGGATCCATTTTTACCATTACCTGATTGTCTTCAAGCTCGTAGTCTTCCCATTCGGGAACTATAACGAGCTTCTTTCCGATTTCGATCGGCTTGTAATACTGCTTCCAGTTATCCGCCCAGTCCTCATCGTTAAGCTCTATCGACTTTACCTCGACCTTTTCGCCAAGCTTCTCAAGGTCTTCTCTGATCGCCTTTTCGATTTCGGCGGCGCGTGTTCTGTCATCCTCGATATAGATTGACACGGAAGCCTCGTCGCGTCTCTGCAGCAGTTCCTCGTCGATAAGTTCTCCGTATACGGGATTCGCTTCGACCACGTCGGAGGCGTCCTCGATCTGCATGTGGGGCTCGTATAAATCAACCACGGCGCATACGGTATCAAGCTGCGCCGGTTTGCATTCTATTTTTATCTGTGTAAGCTTCATCGCTCTATTCTCCGATACACAATATAGTTATCGTTATTGTATCATTTCAACCTTTTTTTTTCAACTGTTACAGTTGAATTTTATGTAAATACGAGTGCTTATTTTTTGCCGAGTAAAACAAAAACGGCAGGAATTTTTCCCGCCGTAATTTAAGACACAATCAATAGCAAGTAATCTGAACAATTAATCAGATTCCCTTATTGTTGAAATCTTCGCAGAGAAGATTCATTGCATTAAATACTTTATGAAAATAAACAAATGGTCCAACAACAATAAAAATTCCGAGAATACACCACCCCCAATATGTGGTTGAACTTATCTGATAATTTATACCTCGTCTTGCAAGTTCATTACCAACACGGTCTGAGAATCGGTGGTACCAAACAAGCGGAACAATCATTAAAGTAAAACCGCCAAGTATCATAGCAAGCAACCAATTCATTGTTTTCTTACCATCATAACGACTAGCAACCGTGTTAATATCACTCGAAACCGAACACATAACAACAATGCCATAAATGCCTAATGTTATCATGCTCAAGAAGATATACTTCAAGAGAGAGCGGTGAGTGTTTAACTTTATTGCATTCTGAACGGGTACATTTTGCGTACTCGCATTTTGATTCTGATAATCCATATTTAATACCTCCTTATCAGCATGTTATAATTATACGTTAATATTATATATATATATATAAATTGTTAATTTTTATTTAACACACGTTAAGGAAGCAACCGCATCAGATTTTATCTGTTTTATAACAAAATCATCTGAGAATCAGCTTTTTTCCGCATGATACGGTTATAGGTTCTTCAAATGTAACTCTACGTCCTTCAACATTGAATTTAACATTACTGTCTAGAAAAATCGATTTTACTTCCGCTCTTTCGGGCAGATCGAACTGTTTAAGCGTTATGCTTCCGTACTTCACCTCAAAAACAATCTTTCCGTCTTTGAGCGAGAAATCTCCCCATGCTCCGTCCATCGCCCAGAACGTTGTATAGCCCTCCTCAAAATGAATGGGATTGAAGCCCAGAAGTCCGACGCGCATATCAAATTCAAATCCGCTGTAGGTCAGCAGATACGAATATGAAGCCATAGCGCGGGCATAGGAGAAACCGCACTCGATTTCACCCCAAGGATTCCTTCTCTTTCCGTCGTAGCGGCCGCGTATACCCTCAACAATATCATTTGCTTCCTTTTCCAGTCCGTACATGAGCATTGTATCGCCGGCAGCATATTCAAATCCTGTCATCAGCTCCCCTGTATAGGGAATCGTAATGGCGGGACGGAAGGCTCCCTCATCCCAGCAGCATATAATAAGTCCCTTTTCGTCGTCCACTCCGAATACGCGGCAGAAATTGAATTCGTCACGCACCTTTTTGAAGTTGATGCGATAGAGATTTTCCAGTGTCGTGCGGCAGTGCTCTTTTGAAAAAATATCGCCCAGACCTATAAGATTTGCGTGCCACTGTGCGAGAATCTGATCTATCTCGCAGCCTTCTCCGAGCTGATAAATTATCTCTCCCGATTCCTCGTCCCAGTATGCGTTTTCAGCGTCGGTATAGTTTTTGAGCAGCTCTCTGTCGTTAATATCGAGCTTCTGTATATAGTGCTTTCCGTTAAAGAGGTTTTCTTCGGTCCATTTCTGTCCTCTTGCGAAAATCTCGCGGTATTCCTTTGCGCTTTCGTATTCTCCGAGGTATTCGGCGATCTCGGCTCCGGCTTTCAGCGCGCCGAGATAGAATCCCTCAAGCCACGAATTTGCTCCGAAAAGCTCCACATCCAGAGTATGATGCTGTCTTCCCGTAATCACGCCGCTCTTTGTCGGGTCCCACTTATCGTAGTTGTCGGGGCTCCATGCGTATTCCAGAGATTTTTTTACTTCCGGCCAGTACTTTTTCAGCCATTCGTCGTCGCCGCTGATCTTCCACTCACGGTAGAATTTCATTACACCGCCCATCTGACCGTCAACGCAGGCTCTGAATCCGGTCTGGTATCTTCCGAGAGGAAGCATCATGCGGAATCGCATTTCTCCGGTAGGCGTTGTATTGTAAGTATAATCCAGCTCTCGTATGGAACGTTCAAGGTCCGGGAACAGAAAGGGCATCGCGTATGCGTAATTCCATACATGGGCGCAGGTTCCCTCACATGAGCCGTCGTGTGTCCACGAACCTTCAAAAGCGTAAAATTCGCCGTTTTCAAGTCTCATGCAGGTTGATGATTTGAGCAGCGCGATATTTCCCGCTATCGCGTCTATCACTGTTTCGGGAAGAGACGACGCAAAGAGGGTATCCCGGAACAGTTTCGTCTCCTTATACAGCTTTTTCTCATTTTCATACATATAGTATGCCACGTCAAGGCTTGATGAGAAACGCTTCGAGTAATAGTTTTTCCAGCCGGGAACGTCCCAGCCGTTATCTTTTCTTCCGATATCCTCTTCTTCCGTCGTATTTCTTCCGTTTCCCCAGTATTTATGAACATAGGGAACGTACCATGTCAGAATGAACGATACCGTTTTGCTCTCACCGGGACAAAGCTTAACGCTTCCGCAAAGCGTGGATATATCACATTGGTTGTCTATCGCGTTGTCGTAATGGCGGTTTTTAAGTCTGCCGTAGGTCTGGAAATTATTCCAGAAAACATTCGGAACGGAGAACCATCCTCCTCTGAACCAGTATTCCTGATAAGACACATCGTCACAGTCTGTCGAAATCGCCATATTACCGTACAGCGCCTGATGATCGTTGTATTTATCGGTGGTCATGTATATGGATGATATGCCGTCTTTCTTTACGAAACTGTTTGTTGATTTTGCAAACATGCTGCGGCAGTTAAAGCCTATAGTGTACTCGATTTCTCTGTCGGAGGTATTCTCTACCGTCCATTTGAATACCGCGCATGGAATGGAGCTGTCCTCGCTGTTTGAAGGTATAAAAGGATTATACGCCTCAAGAGTGAGCTTTCCGGGGAAGCACTCATCAGTCATGCCGACCTCGGCAATAGGGAATTTACCGATAAACTCGGTATTCTTAAAATGCTTCCATCCGGCACAGGTTCCAGAATTTGCACCGTCTCCGCCGCCCACATAGCTTCCGTAATAGTCGCCCTGACATGCGCGGGCATCCAGAACCTTTCCGTCGGCTTCTGCCTTGATAACAAATCCCGAAAAGCCGTTTACATGGTTTCTGTTGGGTCTGTTGAAAATCTCCCAGTCCCTCAGACTTCCGTTTCCCGCAAGCCCGACAGAACCTGCACCTATTCCTCCGAGAGGAAATAACGCCATTTCGGTATATTCACCGGAATATGTAAAGCTCATATCCAAAACCCCTTCTTCTTTCCGTTGTACGAAAATTTTCCGTTGCGTCCAATTATAGCACAACACTCATTCAATAGCAATATTTTTCTGAAAAATGCCTTAACAAAACGGCGCGTCCCTTTTACCGGAACGCACCGCAATGCATTATTTGTTTTTCCTGAACAGCTTTTCTATCTTATCTGCGAATTTCTTGTGCTTTTTGTGATTGGAATCTCCGCAGCTGTCTGCGAATTCCTTGATTATATCCTTCTGCTTGTTTGTGAGGTTTGTGGGGACTTCGACATATACCGTAAATATCAGATCGCCTTTACGGTTGGAGCTGTCGGGATGTACGATTCCCTTTCCCTTGATGGTAAATTCCGTTCCCGTCTGAGTTCCTTCGGGAATCTTATATTTGATATCGCCTTCAAGAGAAGGAACGTCGATCTCCGCGCCGAGCGCCGCTTCCGCAAATGTGATCGGTATTTCGCAGTAGATATTATACCCGTCACGTTCGAAAATATCATGATCGCGCACCGTAACCGCGATGATAAGATCGCCGTTTCCGCCGCCGTTCCGTCCCGCGTCGCCTTCGTTTCTGATCGCTACCTTCTGACCGTCGTCTATACCCGCGGGAATCGAAACTTCCAGTTTCTTCGTGATGCGTATATATCCCTTACCGGAGCAGTTCGTACACGGATTCGTGATCTTCTTTCCGGTACCGCGGCATTCTTCGCAGACGCCTGTGGTCTGGAACATACCGAGAGCTGTGCGCTGCGTCTTGCGAACCTGACCGGTTCCGCCGCATGTCGGGCATTTTTCCACCGTACTGCCCTTTGCCGCGCCGCTGGCGTCACACTCGGGACATTTCTCTATCTTTGCGTAGGAAATTTCCTTCTTT
>JAZQNC010000276.1:0-6041 GCA_045627165.1 Eubacteriales bacterium | reverse complement strand
GCTCGACGAGAGCCTCCGTGCGGACGCCGTATCGGCTCTCAAGCAGAAGATCATCGACAACGGCTGCAAGCTCTCCACAGGCTTTGTGGGCGCGTGCATTCTCAACGAGGTTCTCGCCGAGGAAGGCGAAAACGATCTTGCATATTCGCTGCTGCTCCAGACAGAAGACCCCTCATGGCTCTATTCGGTTCATCAGGGAGCGACAACCATCTGGGAACGCTGGAATTCCTATACGAAGGCAAACGGTTTCGGTCCCGTCGGCATGAACTCCTTCAACCATTACGCTTACGGTTCCGTACAGGAATGGATGTACCGTCACATTGCCGGTATTGAGACCACTGTTGAAAATCCCGGTTTCGCTCATCCAATCCTCCAGCCCAAGCCCGACACGAGAAAGCCCGATGAGATCCCCGCAGGTCAGGAAAAGATCACATGGGTAAAGTCATACTACAACTCCCGTGCGGGAAAAATAGTTTCGGACTGGGATATGCGTGACGGCTTTGTCTACGAATGCGAAGTGCCGGTCGCTTCCACGCTTTATCTTCCGGTTATCGGAGAAGGCGATACCTTCGTATTTGACGGAAAGACCGTTTGTTATTCCGATTACGAAAAGAAGAACGGCGCTGTCGTTATTGAGCTTGAAGCCGGCAAACATTCGTTCAGAGAGTAATAACCGATAATTTCGCCAAAACAGCCAAAAACAAACATGCACAGCTGACAGAGTATTTACCGTCGGCTGTGCTTTTTTATGTTTATCTGATTACTGTTCTCTGAAGGTTATGGAATCGTCTGTCATGGAATCCACAATGGCGAGAGATTCAAGATGTATTCCCTGACTGCGAAGCATATCTCCGCCGTTCTGGAAACCCTTCTCTATCGCTATGCCCGCGCCGGCGACCTCGGCTCCCGCCTGGTGTACGATGTCGATAAGACCGCTGAGCGCGTTTCCGACCGCGAGGAAATCGTCGATGAGCAGAACTCTGTCACCGGGCTTTATGTACTCCTTAGCTACCATTACGGTATAAGTCTTGCGGTGAGTATATGAAGTTACACTCGATGTGTACACATCCCCCGATATGTTTATCGTCTGGCTCTTTTTTGCGAATACCACCGGAACTCCGAAATACTGGGCGGCTATGCAGGCGATTCCTATACCGGAAGCCTCTATCGTCAGTATTCTCGTAATATCGTCCTTTTCAAAAAGGCGATGGAACTCCTTCCCCATTTCATTAAGCAGTTTCACATCGATCTGGTGATTAAGAAAACAATCTACCTTAAGGATGTTTCCGGGATAAATCCTGCCGTCACGCAGAATACGTTCTTCAAGAAGCTTCATTATTGCAATCCCCTCAATCAGAAAATACCGACTAAATCGGACCTCATCGGATAATTTTACAGATTATACCACACATACTTTCATAATTCAAGTCTTTTACGAGTGATTTTGCGTTTTCATACAAAAGAATGCAGGCGTAAGCTGAATCTGCCTGCATTCTCAATATCGGATTTTATAGGTTTGCTTCTTCCCTGCTGTGTTTTTCCGAAAGCGACTTTTCGGCAATCATCGACTTGACCTTCATGAGTCTCGTCGTATTGCCTCTTTCGTTTTCATCCAGCTTCATTGTGATGCGCTTGATGGTCTCCTGATACTGGGGTATCATGATATATTCAAGTGCGTTAACACGGCGGCGGGTCTTCTCTATCTCAGACGCCAGCATCTGCGCCGTTTTTTCTATCTGAGCAAGACGGATAAGGTCGGGAAGCACCGCCGTCAGCTCCGACACGGCGGAGTCAAGCTCCGCGGAAGTGAACGCAAAGCCGTAGTTCAGCGTATCTGTCATCAAGGAAGATGAGCTTTCCTCATCCTCGGAGGTTTCGGAATATGAGAACACCGGCACGTTTACGCTCATCATGTTGCGGTAATCCACCGAAAGCTCGCCCTGTTTTTTCGGTATCATAAGAGCTTCTTCAAGCTGCTTCGGCGAAGACACCGCCGCCGCAACCGAAAAGCTGCTGTGAACGCCTGCGAGGGCTTTTTCAACCTTCTGACGCAGCGCCATATTCTCGCGGACAATATCGAGGAACTGCTTCATAAGCTCATCGCATTTATCCTTGAGCAGCTTATGACCGCGCTGTGCGGTGCTCAGCCTTCCGCGCAGCTTTTTCAGCTCCATTCGTGTGGGATTTACGTTTATTCCAGCCATACTGTCTTACCGAAATCACTTACTTGTTCTGTCAACGTAATACTTGTCAAGTATCGCGGGCTTGATACGCTTCAGCTCGCTCTTGGGGAATATTCCAAGAAGCTCCCATGAAAGATCGAGCGTTTCTTCTATCGAACGGTTCTCATAGAAGCCCTGGTTTATATATCTCTTCTCAAATTCGTCGGCAAAGCGGGCGTATGTTCTGTCCATGGGAGTGAGAGCAGCCTCACCCAGAACTACCATAAGCTCCTTTGCGTCCTTGCCTCTCGCGTAGTTGGCGAAAAGCTGGTTTGCCACATTGGCGTGGTCTTCACGGGTCTTGCCCTTGCCTATACCCTTATCCTTAAGTCGTGAAAGCGAAGGAAGCACCGCAACGGGAGGAGTTATGCTCTGACGGTGGAGCTCACGGGAAAGTATTATCTGACCTTCGGTGATATATCCGGTAAGGTCGGGGATAGGATGAGTCTTGTCGTCCTCGGGCATGGAGAGGATGGGTATCATTGTGATAGAGCCGTCAATGTCTCTCTTGCGTCCCGCGCGCTCGTAAAGCGTCGCAAGGTCGGTATACAGATATCCGGGATAGCCTCTTCTTCCGGGGACTTCCTTGCGCGCTGCCGAAACCTCACGGAGAGCCTCGGCGTAGTTTGTGATATCGGTCATGATTACGAGCACGTGCATACCGCAATCAAATGCGAGATACTCAGCCGCGGTAAGAGCCATACGGGGCGTGGAAATACGCTCGATTGCCGGGTCGGAAGCAAGATTGACGAAAAGCACTGTACGGTCAATAGCGCCGGTCTTGCGGAAATCCGAGATGAAGAAGTCCGCTTCCTCGAAGGTGATACCGATAGCCGCGAATACGACTGCGAACTTTGAATCGGAGTTGAGCACCTTCGCCTGACGCGCGATCTGTGCCGCGAGATTGGCGTGAGGCATACCCGAACCGGAGAATATGGGCAGCTTCTGTCCTCTTACGAGAGTATTAAGACCGTCTATCGTGGAAACGCCTGTCTGAATGAACTCATCGGGATAGGTACGGGCAGCGGGATTTATCGGCATACCGTTGATGTCAACCATCTTGTCGGGTATGATGGCGGGACCGTCGTCTATGGGAGGTCCCATACCCGAGAATACACGTCCCAGCATATCCTGCGATACTCCGAGCTGTACGCTGTGTCCCGAGAAACGCACCTTTGACTGGGCTACATTGATACCTGCCGCGCTCTCAAAGAGCTGAACGAGCACGTTCGTGCCGTTTATTTCAAGTACCTTGCAGCGCCGCACTTCGCCGTTCGGAAGCTCTATCTCGCCGAGCTCGTCATACTTTACTCCGTCAACGTCACGGATAAGCATAAGAGGTCCGGCAACTTCTTCTATTGTTCTGTATTCTTTAATCATCTGTCTGCGCCTCCCTGATCAGGCATTGGGTGTAAGACAAAGCGCATCAAGGCTCTCGTCAAGCTCATGCTCTATATCGGCATAGACCGTCTTGTACTCATTGTTGGGTACCATCTTTGCGCGTCCGATACGCTCACGAACGGCGAGAGAAGCTATCTTCTCGATATCCGCGCCCAGCTCGATTGCCTTCCGTGATTTCGTATAGAAATCAAGTATGAGCGTGATAAGAGCGTACATCTTGTCAAGAGGAGTAAAGGCGTCGATGGAGTCGAATGCGTCCTGAATAAGGAAATCCTCACGTATTGAACGCGCCACCTCGATAGTCAGACGGTCGGAGGGTGAAAGAGCGTCCATACCAACGAGCTTTACTATTTCGTCAAGCTCAGATTCCTGGGAAAGGATCTTCATCATTTCGGCGGTCTTGTCGTTCCATTCTCTGTCCACGTTATCCGCGAACCACGGAGCAAGTCTCTCCTTGTAGAGAGAATAGGAAGTAAGCCAGTTTATTGAAGGGAAGTGACGCTTGTATGCGAGGGAAGCGTCCAGTCCCCAGAATACCTTTACTATACGCAGCGTAGCCTGAGTTACCGGTTCGGAAATATCACCGCCCTGGGGAGATACGGCGCCTACCGCTGTAAGCGCGCCCTGACGCTTGTCAGAGCCCTTGCAGATAACGATGCCCGCGCGCTCGTAGAACTGTGCGAGACGGGAGGTAAGGTAAGCGGGATAGCCCTCTTCACCGGGCATTTCCTCAAGACGTCCGGACATCTCACGGAGAGCTTCCGCCCAGCGCGATGTGGAGTCCGCGATGACCGCTACCGAGTAACCCATATCACGGAAATACTCGGCGATGGTGATACCCGTATAAATGGATGCTTCACGCGCAGCAACCGGCATATCCGAAGTGTTTGCGATAAGAACCGTGCGCTCCATAAGAGACTTTCCGTTCTTGGGGTCTTTCAGCTCGGGGAATTCAAGAAGAACATCTGTCATCTCGTTTCCGCGCTCGCCGCATCCGACGTATATTACTATGTCCGCGTCCGACCACTTGGCGAGCTGATGCTGTGTAACGGTCTTACCCGAACCGAAGGGACCGGGGATGCAGGCCGCGCCGCCCTTTGCAATAGGGAAAAGCGCGTCTATGACACGCTGACCGGTAACAAGCGGATAGTTGGGAGGAAGCTTTTCGGAAATGGGACGCGCAACGCGCACCGGCCATTTCTGCATGAGCGTTATGTCGATTATCTCTCCGTTGTCCTTTTTCAGCTTTCCGATAACGTCGGTAACGGTAAAATCGCCGCTCTTTATCTCGGTTACGGTACCCGAAATGTTCGGAGGAACCATGATCCTGTGCTTTACGATATCGCCTTCCATGACGGTGCCGTAAAAGTCTCCTCCGGTGAGGTGATCGCCGGCCTTGGCTTCCGCGTCAAAATGCCACACCGTCTCACGGTCAAGAGCGGGTACGTCGATACCCCTCGTTATGTTGGAGCCTGCCAGATCGTAAATCTTCTGAAGAGGACGCTGAATACCGTCGTATATGTTTCTGATAAGACCGGGACCGAGCTCTACCGAAAGAGGCGCGCCTGTGGACACTACCTTGTCTCCGCGTCCGATACCCGCGGTCTCCTCGTAAACCTGAATCGAAGCACGGTCTCCGTGCATTTCTATGATTTCTCCGATAAGCTTGCTGTCGCCGACTCGCACAACGTCAAACATATTCGCTTCACGCATACCCTCGGCGATTACAAGAGGACCGGATACCTTAACTATTCTACCCTCTACCATCTTATTACATCCTTTAAGGTTTTACTTGATTATGTGTTCTTGAAGAGTATATCCGCGCCGATCGCGTTTTCGACCGATTTCCGTATACTCTGAATACCGTATCCCTTCGAGCCTTCCTTTGACGGAATGGCGATGATCGCGGGAAGTGATCTGTCGCGGTATTTTTCTATTTCACTGTTAAGTTCGGAGGCGAGCTGTTCGGTTATGAATATCGCCGCGTATTCCTCGGTCTTTGCCATGGCGTTGAGCACATTTCTTGCTTCCGCGGTATCCGAAACCACCGTCACGGAAAAACCTACCGCCATAAATCCGAGGACGCTGTCCTTGTCGCCGATAACGCCGATTTTGTACATAATGCCTCCTCAGACACGAAGTCTCGATTTGATTATATCCGAATGCAGACCGGCTGCCTTGCCCGAAAGGACTATGCGGATATTCTTGGCTTCGGTCTCGCGCTTCAATATGAAATTGCACAGCAGCTCCGCGCCGGCGAGGCTTCCGTCAGCCGCGTCCTGCACGAAATCAAGCGTGAGCTGATCGCAGGCTTTTTCGATATCCGTAAGAGAATCTCCCGCTCCGCAGCCGAAACGGTACCCGGCAGCGACTGCCGCCGCAAACACCTTCTGCTCTCTGCCCTTTGCGGTCTCCGCG
>JAZQNC010000275.1:0-3750 GCA_045627165.1 Eubacteriales bacterium | reverse complement strand
TATGGACCCTTACCAACCGTGCTGTGATACAGGCTCTGGAGGAATGCGGAGAAAAAGAGCTTGCCGCGGAGCTGTGCGAAAGGACGATATGCGAATTCCGGAACAATTATTCCGAATTTCTCAATCCGATAAACGGAGAGGGACATGGCGTAAGGGACTACGCATGGACCGCGTCCCAGTTCATACAGATAATAATCGAGGATATTTTCGGGATTTCGTATAACGCCGCAGAGAGGACCGTCACCGTAAAACCGAATCTGCCGAAGCGGTATGCGCGTGACGAATATGTTATCGAAAACCTCGCGCTTCCCGACGGTCACACGCTCGGAGTACATATCAGTGAAGGGAACATAAGCTGCGAATATGACGGGGATTTTGAAATAACAGAGTAAATAAAGAGCTTCCGTTCTCCGGAATGTACGGGAAAACGGAAGCTTATATTTTATGAGCTTATTTGCCGAATATGTTCACAAGGCTGAGATTTTTGTCAAGCAGCTTTCCGAGATCGTCGAGAGCTATGACGGGAAGACCGTCGTAATCATCCACGGTGCGCGAGAGCGCGACAGTGTTACCGTCCTTTACCGCACTGCCGCTGCCGATGGTGAAGGAAACGGTGTGTTCGTCGTTTGAAAGCGTAAGAGTCTTTTCATCGCCGTTCCAGCCGTATGTGCAGCCGAGGTATGTGACGATACCCGTATGAGGATCAAAGGGAACCATGGCGCATCCGCCGTCGTAGTAAGGCTTGTACAGATCAAAGGTCAGCACATCCTTCACTCCGTCGCTGAGACCGTAAACCGCGTCCACTCCCAGAATCCTGACCGACGATATCTCAAAGCTGCATCCTGCCTGCAGCGGGTCTATTCTGAGCTGTCTGAGCTTACCGGTGAAGCTCTTGTTTCCTTCGGTGTTCATCACATAGGTTATATAGTCGTCAGAGCCTTCCACGTTGACGGAAAATGATTTGCCCTGCGTCCATTCTCTGTCGCTGTCTGTGATAAAGAACAGCTCCATTACGCCGCTCTTGCTGCACTTCATGGTTATCTCAACCGATTTTACGCCGGTAAGGTCGATTCCGAGATTATACTTTGACATTACCGCGAAATCACGCTCTGAGGAAGACCCCTTGAGAGTGCCGTTTTTGGTGGTGAAGTGCGACAGGCTGAAGCCTTCTCCCCAGCCATCTATGTCCTTCGAGAAATCCCATTCCTTTACCGTCATGATGTTTTCGAGGTGATTTGAGGTTTCGTAACCCTTGGCGCGGAGTATTTCTCTGTCCTGAAGGTAGAGAGTACCTATCCTTGCCTTCTGCGCCTCGGTGGGAATTATATTCTCGTATGCGTTGTTCGGGGCGTATGTGTCGTGTACCGCGTCGAGATAATCGAAGCCGTGTATTCCGGCGGGCATGATGTAGGTCCCCTCGCCGTATTCGTTCCATGTGGAGAGGATGACCGCCTTTGACAGCCACGAATCCTTTGAATAATTCTCGTTGAAGGTATACTTTGCCCATTTGAGCGCGGTCCTGTAATCGTCTGGAGCTATGAGGTCGGAACGTGTGCCGTGCCAGCCGATATTGTTGAAGCCTACCGATATGGTGGGAACGGTATTGTTTTTGCCGTTCGCGTACTGGTCGGTTATGCTTGCAATATACGAAGCGGAGGTGTTTGCCTTTCCCCAGTTATATGAGTAGGTTGCGACCGCGCCGTACATGGATACCGAGCCGGCGGACTGCACGAGAATATACGCGCCGTCAAATCCGAGTCCCCGGCAGACCTCTCTCACATAGTCGAATTCCTTCTGTACGGCTTCGGGCGAGCCGAAATCCTCTATGAGAACGCCGGGCGAGAATACCGTGATGAGAGGCTTGTTGTCTATCACCATATATCTCGGGTCGCTGAGATAATACTCCACCCAGTAGGGTACTATGTAATTGCGGAAATTTTCGGAGCTTCCGGGATGGCATCCGTTGGCGTTTTCCCACATGAAGGCGAATCTGATGCTGTCGCTGTACTTTGAATTGAAATATCCGCGGTGAAGCGCGTCGGAATGTACCGGATTTTTTATTGCCGAGCCTGTTACGGGACTGTACCAGCAGTAAAGCTCGTAGTCAACGCCGTGTTCGACCATATACTTGGTTTCCCAGTCGGCAAGCTCCGGATTGCCCTCGTCATAGTAGCCGAGAACGGGTTTTATATCGTCAAAGGGAGTTATGCAGTCCCATCCCCACTGATGTCCGTTTCTCCACAGCGAGCAGGACTGGAGTCCCACATAATATCCGTCCTCCGAACCGCTCGAAAGAGGCGCGGGACAGTAATCGTCGTAATCGTTTTTCTGATGCACGAATATGTCGTCAAGATAAAGCACGTCGTCTGCGCCCGAAGTTATCCGCAGTCCGTCGAAATGCTCCGTTTTGCCGTCAAGCGGGAAATAACCGAGAGATTTGCCGTTTATCAGAACTTCGGCGTACTGATTTCTTGTGTCCGCCTCTATGCGCAGAGTGTACCAGAAATTCTTGTCATAGAAGCGTAGAATATCGCTGCCGTGCATTATCGAATAGTCTTTGAGATCAAGGGTCAATCTGTCCTGACCTTCCTCGGTTATCGCAAAGGAAATGGTGTCGCTGTACTTTTCGCTGTTGAACTTGAATTCAAATACGGCCTTGCCGTCGAAAGCTTCAAAGGATTTTACCAGAGACGATTTGCCGCTCATGCGTATCTCGTCGCCGCTCTTTACGGCAACGTCGCCCTCGCAGTCAAAGCCTATCGGTGCTTCTCCCGAGGTCTGAGTGAGAAATCTTTCGGACACCGGCTCGTTGCCGGAAAGGTATACGAATACCGGAGTCAGCGCAGCCCCGGTATTTCCGGTAAGCGCAAAGGTGAGCGAATCGAGCCGGGTGACCGGCTCCGTGAAATCAAAGGTGCCTAACTCCTGGCTGCCGCAGTACGCGGTGTATTTTTTCGCGTCAAGGTCTGCGCTGACCCGCAGCATTATCCGGCTGCCGACGCCTGCGCCGCTTCCGCTTCCGGCGGAGATGATCCTGTCGGAAACCGTAAGCACCACCGCGTCCTTTTTCGAGATGCTGTCGGAAAGCGTTACCTTCAGACCGTTGGGGTCCGCCATCGCGAGACTGGTTTCGAGAAGCAGCTTTCCTCCCGTCTGCGCGAGGAAGGGACGGGTCATATATACCGTCTCTCCGGAGGTGCTTCCGGGAAGGGTGAGTGAAGACGAATGTGACAGGCTCATGGATGCGTCAACGGCATACTGATCGGAGGACATACGGTAATCCCAGCCCGAATGGACGTAGTTTGCGTCCTCTATGAGATATACGGGATCGCCTATGGACGTGTAACTGCCGCCTGCCTTCGGAGCTTCGGAAAGAGGTGTGTGCAGGGGGAGCTTTCCCTTTTCCTCGAATGCGGACAGCGTTTCCTCTTCGCCGAGCTTTGCGATAAAGCGCAGAGCGGCGTATTTTGCCGCGTCAAAGGTCGCGCCGGCTATCTCTATTCCGTTTCTGTTCGCGGTAATTCTGTACCCGTCTTTTTCAAGAGAACCGTCGAGACCGAGAGTGATCATTTTTCCGGAGCTTTCGGAAAGCTTCGTTCCCATAAGCGTTTCGATCTCCGAACGGATATATTCCTCGGCTCCTATCGTCCTGTTCTGGTATGATTTCTTCAGATTGGCCTGGGAGGCGCTGGGCACAAGAGGGTGGAAGGCATAGGCGTCGGAACGGCAAGTCGGAAGGTAGCCAAGTCG
>JAZQNC010000274.1:0-2150 GCA_045627165.1 Eubacteriales bacterium | reverse complement strand
GATGTGAAAAAGCTTTCCGAACGCCGTGCTTTACAAAGGGTACGGCGTTTGTTAATATCAGAAGGAAGGAAAACGAATGAAAGCCTCTTCACAAAGCACAACATTCAGACTGGTCTTTTCGGCAATGATGGTGGCATTGGCAACGGTGCTGAGCATCATAAAGATAGAGCTTCCCTTCGGCGGCTCGGTCACGCCGGGAAGCATGGTACCGCTTATCATCATATGCCGGATGTTCGGATCCGGCTACGGAGCACTCACCTGTGTTGCGTTTTCGCTCATCCAGCTCATACTCGGTTCGGGCAGCCTTGCCTATGCCGTGACGCCGCTTGCAGCGGCAGTGATAATCCTGTTCGATTACATCATAGCTTTCGGCAGCGTATCTCTCAGCTCTCTTACAAAGAAAATGAAAAACCGGGCGGCAGGCGCGGGAACAG
Source organism: Eubacteriales bacterium (assembly GCA_045627165.1). Taxonomy (GTDB): domain Bacteria; phylum Bacillota; class Clostridia; order Oscillospirales; family CAG-272; genus JAZQNC01. The sequence goes on along the minus strand of JAZQNC010000274.1, from coordinate 1,716 downwards.
GCGCGTTTATCGCCTGCTTCGCCCGTTACCTCTGCCACGTCGTATCGGGCGCGACGGTGTGGAGGGAGTACGCATCGGTATCCTATATCCCGTCATTTTTGCGCGGCACGTTCATAACGGATGATCCGAACGTTTTCTTCTGGGCGTATTCGGTGTGCTACAACGCTGTGTATATGCTGCCGGAAACGATAATTACCGTTGCGCTCAGCACGGTGATAATGAGATTTGTGAAGCTCGACAAACTGATAAAGCAGTAAAGGAAGTGGCACGATGCTCTCCGGATTCGCGCTGAAAATCATAGCAATACTGTCAATGACCATAGACCACACGGGATGTATCCTGTTCCCGGATAACCTTACTCTCCGTGTGATAGGACGCATAGCGTTCCCGATATATTGCTATCTCATTGCCGAGGGCTTTTCAAAAACACGCTCCGTGCCGAAATATCTTCTCCGTCTCGGCGCCTTCGCGCTGATAAGCGAGATACCCTTTGACCTGGCGTTTCACGGCGAGGCGTTCTACTGGCAGAAGTGCAATGTCTTCGTCACCTTGTTTTTGGGACTTCTGTCACTGTTTCTGTTTGAGAAGATACGATCGCTGAAAGATATGCCTGCCCCGGCAGGCTTCGTGCTTGGTACTGTGCCGGTGATACTGCTGGCAGTCGCCGCCGACCTTGCGGGAACGGATTACGGCGCATACGGCGTGCTGATGATATTCTTGTTTTACATCTTCAGGGAGAAAACGGGACTGGTGATTTTTTCGCTGTTCCTTCTGACAGAGATAAAATACGGGATAAGATCAATTGACGCATCTGCGTATTCGAAGGCGTATTCCTTCTTCAAAATAGCCACGATAGGGGACAAAACGTGGTATATCAGCCGTGCCGTCCAGCAGTTCTGCATATTTGCGGCGATACCCATCGGGCTTTACAGCGGAGAAAAAGGCTACGGCGGAGCCAAATGGCTGTTTTATGTTTTCTATCCGTCCCATCTTCTGATACTATATGCCGTAAAGCTCTGTTTGGGAATATAAAACAAGACGTATACATAACCGAATGTTACTTGATTTATTCTTTTTTTGTGTTAAAATAAATAAGCTAATCAATAGGCAGGAGGAAGAAAAAATGAAAATATCCAAAAAAATTATTGCACTGCTTCTCGTTATGATGCTTGCGCTTTCCGCGCTCTGCGCGATGAGCGTTTTTGCTGAAGAGATCGATGTTTCCGATGAAGAGCTTGCCGCTCTCCTCGGCGGTGAGTACGACGGTGAGGATGTGGAGTTTGAGACGGAATCGTCCACCGATGTTTCCGCGACCGATTTCAGCGCTACCGATCTGATAAGCGCGCTCGGTCTTCACACCGAGACCATCGAGCATTACGGCTTCTCCATCCTCGTTCCCGACGGCGGCGAGCTGTATTCCCTTGAGAGCGATGACCTCGCTGTCTACAACGCGATAAACTACTCTAAGATGGACCTTCTCAGCAATTACAACCTTATCGCTCTCTGCCAGGATGAGAACGAGCAGGAGGGCTATGTTTTCTACTATGAGCTTTCATATCACCCCGACAGCCCCTATGCAAAGGTCACCGGCGACTATGGCGACCTTTCCCAGGATAAGCTCAACGATATAATCGCCACCAAGGAAGCACAGGGCAAGGCGAACGGCTACGAGTATGACAGCGTATACGCTGTGCGCAGCGGCGGACAGCAGTATGT
>JAZQNC010000273.1:0-15716 GCA_045627165.1 Eubacteriales bacterium | reverse complement strand
CATGAGCTTGGTGAGTATCAAACGGATGGTGTGTAAATATAATATCTGGATTGTATGAAGACATTCTAATGTCTATAGCGTTAACAACATCAGAACGGAATGGAATATCTTTTGTTTCAAAATCTAGTATATCAATATCTTTTATACCCAACGTCTGTAATGCAGATATTCCTTCTCTTACAGCCAAATCATCTGAACGTTGAATTATTCCATCTTTATTTGTGTAACCTGACTTACTCATTACAATAGCTTTGACATCATGTCCATAACTTATAGCCTTTGCTAATGTCCCGCCACACGCCAATTCTATATCATCTAAATGTGCACCTATTGCTAATATTTTCATGGAATATTCCTTTCTTATGTAGTTCAGAACAATATTAAATAAATCCAAACACTCGTAATCCATTTAATGTCATAAATGCAATAAATTAATTACATGCATTTTTACCAACCTATTATGTATGAACTTTATTCTGCTGTCGGTCAGGGCGTATTCATCGCATATTTCGCCACAGTGGTCGGGCGAGCCGTCATCAACCAGATACAGCTCGTAGTCGGTAAAGCTCTGCGCCAGTATCGAATCCACGCACCGACGAAGATATGGCTCGACTTTGTATACGGGGACTATTACACTTATTGTCGGAGAATAATTCATTTATAAACCTATTCCAAGCTTATTTCTGATCAAACAATACATATCGGGAAAATATCTGAACACTGACTTCCAGATACGGTTTTTCAATCCTGTTTCCCTATACAGAGAAGGAGAATAATTTGACATAAATCTGCCGTATAAATCTTTTCTTACCGATCTGTCGCTATCAAGTCCCTCAGTCCTTGCTATACTCTGATAAGCATAAATGCACGAAGAAATATAAGAACACAATGCCTTATTATAAATTGACGGATACTTATCTTTCATGTATTCAGCACGTTCTTTTTTTGCATACACACCGTCAAGACGCTTCAATGAATATGTTGAATTTATAATACTGCCGTTCCTCTGGTAGTAATGGTACAGCGGAACATCAACATGCGCACAGAGATTACAGTTTCCAATAATTTTGTATGTCCAATACTCATCTTCATTTATTCTGTCAGTAACAAACGGAAAAACTGATACCATCTCTTTTTTATACAGTTTATTACATACAGTCTGTCTGAAATATCCGTCATCCATGTGTGTGCTAAGCGCATTCTCAGGTAAATGGGTGGTCGGTTTCGGAATATCAACAATTGCAGCGATTACCGTATCATCATATACTTTGTCAAAGCTGCATTCGCTAACATCCGTATCGGTTTCAATCATTGACGAATATAATACTTCAAAAAATCTGCTGTCGATATAATCATCGCTGTCTACAAAACTCAAATATTTACCGCAGGAAACATTGATTCCAACATTTCTGGCATCCGACAATCCCCCGTTCTCCTTATGTATGACCTTTATTCTGCTGTCCCGTTTCGCATACTCGTCGCATATTTCGCCGCAGCGGTCCGGAGAACCGTCGTCCACAAGGATAATCTCAAGATTGCGGTAGGTCTGCGCCAGCACGGAGTCAACGCATCTGCGAAGATAGGGCTCGACATTGTATATGGGGATTATTACGGAAATCAAATCATTCATATCAGAACTTCTTCACATAGGGAGTTATATCGTAATTGCCGCCGTCGGCTTCATTGAACCACTTCACGAAATCAAAATATTCTTCGTATGACCTGTGGCAGTCGGGATAATGGACGTCCTGCACTCCCTGAACCACGCCGACATCCTTGAATTTCGGAATATACAGCGCATATGGAATATCTTTGTATTCGTGAGCCGAAAAGAACACTATTCCCTTTACCTTAAGCTTTGCAAGTGAGCGCACTTCTTCCTCGGTTATTCCGTCACGGTCTGAGCAATAGATGAACATATTGTCACGGTCAATCCGCTCAGCTCTTGAATACCACTTTTCCAAAGCTTCCTCTTTGCTGTCATAGTGAGTAAAATGCACTGTTATGTCTTTGAGGCGGGCACATGGGAAAGAATAATCCGGATGATCGAAAAACTCAAACTCCGCCGCCATGTATTCATCAAAATGAGTGACGAACTTCACGAAATCGGTCTGATACATCATCAGGTTTATTGTCGGCGAGCGGAACTGCAGTCCGAGATCGTGAAAAAGCTCTCCGCCCATACAGCTCGGACAGAGGAAGGTCATCGTAGTGTTTTTCAGCTCGCTCCGCATCTTTTTTCTGCGTCGAACTGCAAATGGATTTTTGTATATAAGCTCTTTGAGCCTGCTTTTTTTTATCATTTCAGACGTGAATATATTTTTCTTATCGTATTGTAAAAGAAAGGGCTGAACATCAACAGCTTAACATGCTTTGCTCTGTCATGAGGCATATATTTTGAATCCGTTGAATAGCTCTTTATTCTTTCAAACACGCATTTTCTCTTTTCGGTGTACTCTTTATCGCTTTCGTTAAGCAGAGTATTGTATACGATCATATACATGCCCAGCCTTGCCGACCTTGCCGCACTATCAAGCTCAGAGCCGATACATTCTTTCACGAGAATCTCTCGCACCTCAAGCAGATCGTTTATCCATTTTATATCACGCTTCTGCGAAGCCGAACCCTCTCTTTTTATATAACTGTACGGACAGAAATCCTCAAACACGGTGTTTTCCGCTTTGCGGAAAAGGTAGAAATTCATCAGCAGGTCTTCGTTTATCCTGATCCCGCCGTTCATTTTCCCGCTCTGCATCAGCTCGCGCATCAAGGAGGATTTATAGAGCTTATTCCCAAGTCCCGGCTCAAACACCCCCGCCAGCAGATCCTTTACCGCTTCGATATTGCTCTGCTTTGCGAGGCGGCCGGTATTATACATATACTGCTTCGTGCCGTCCGGCTTTATGACCACATGACCGCAGTGGGATATATCGGCGTCATATTTCAGCGCGTTGTCAAGGAGGCGCTCGTACATATCGGGCTCTATCTCGTCGTCGCCGTCCACGAAGCCTGTCCACTCACCTTTTGCCGCTTCGATTCCCGCCATTCTTGCCGAGGTCACGCCGCCGTTTGGCTTATGTATCACTTTCACGCGGCTGTCAGCCTGCCCGAGAGCGTCGCATAACTTCGGACTGTCGTCCTTCGAGCCGTCGTCAACGAGAATTATTTCAATATTATCGTATGTCTGCGCGAGAATGCTGTTAACGCAGCGTTCTATATATGGTGCTATATTGTATACGGGGACGATAACCGAAATTAGAAGATTACTCATTGCCCAATAACCTCCTCCAGCATCTTCTCCACCGCACCGACAGTCTGTTCGGGTTCAAAGAACGCGCTCCTCGACATCGCCATTTCCCTGTAATATGCAAGCTTTCCTTCTGATGTGAGCATATCCCGCAGTCCGACGTAGAGAGCTTCGTCAGAATTATCGACAATAACTCCGTATTCGCCGTTTTCTCCGAGCATCTCACGCATTCCCGCACAGTCGGTCGTCAGCACCGGTACGCCGAGGATAAGGCTTTCGGCAACCACCGAGGAAAAGCCCTCGCTGTAGGAGGAACAGACGAACAGATCGGAATTTGCGATGTATTTATATGGATTCGTATCGAAGCCGGCAAGGGTGATATGATCGTTCAGACCGCTTTCGGAAATAAGCCTTTCGGTCTCGGCTCGCTGTTCGCCCTCGCCTACAATGGTGAGAACGCAGTTTATTCCGTCCCTGCGGAGCTTTCCGACAGCCTCGACAAGGCGCAGATAACCCTTGACCTGCTGCAGCTTGCCCACCGAGCATAGCCTTATGCATCCGTCCCCGAATTTATCGCGGTATTCTTCCTTTGCTTTCGCGCGGATACCATCAACGTCAAAGGTGTTGTAGAGGACGCACAGGCGGTCATCGTTTATTCCTGTCGCGCGTATAAATGACTCCTGTACGTCGCGGCTGACAGATATGATTCTGTCATAGGTGTCGAAAACCTTATTAACCGTTCCGGATTTTTTAAGCTCATGCATGAACGGAGAATTTTCCATATTGGCATGAAGAAACGCGGCAGTTTTTTGATTTTCCATGGCGTATGAAACAATTTTTGTCAGAACCCCGTGCAGATACGGTATAACAACGTCGTATTTATCATTGACAATTTTACTATAAATCATCCTGTGCGGCAGAAGATGCAGATAATTCATTCCCTTAAAGCTTTTACGGAAAACAAAACTGTATTTCACTTTGTCAGAAAGCTTATCTATATTCACGCCTTCTCCTGCCAGCAGTCTTACGGAAACATCGTGTCCGCGCTGAGCCATATTGTTGGCAAGATTTACCAATACACGCTCCGCACCACCGCCGGAGAGGTTTTCCAACACAAAAAGGACTTTCATTTAACAACAAACATCCTGCCAACTACGGCATCATATTCGGAAGGAACGAAATCAGAAGCACCACCTGCGGGAAAATATGTAAGTTCACCAAAAAATACTTTTGAGCCGACCTGATATAAGTCAACACGAACAAAACTGAACGGCTCACATAAAACCGATGCTATTCTCTTCATTTCATCGAACAATATCGGACATTCAATAATAAAATCAGGACTATGCGGGATTTCTTTTCCAAATGGCATCAAATCCCAATTCATATCATAAAAATTTCTTACATGCTCAGTTCCGTATCTTCCTGCTTCAACCTGTAAAAAGCGCGGACTTCCGTTAAAGCAAAAAAACTTATAATCTCTCAGTTCTCCGTGTTCATCCTCAAGGTATTTTTCGGCTACAATGCGCTTTGGAATATCCTTATATACCCACTCGCGTCCGCTCCAGTAGATATTCTGACGAAGCCAGCTCGACATCATCATTTTCGCCTGCCGCCAGTTGATATCTTTCTTATCCTTTACGATGATGTTCATGTGACTGCCGTGGGCGGCTTTCAGCACAAACCGTTTCGGAAGTCTGTCTATATCAATATCGCTTACCTTATCGTAAACGCCGTATATCTCGTTAAGGCAGTTGCCGTACCCCTTTTCGGTTATATAATCACGCACTCCAACCTTGTCGGCGCACTGTGCCATAAGAGGCTTGCGGTCATTGAGCTTATACCAGTTTATTTTTTCCGAAAATGTCTGAGGATCAGCAAGATTCAGTTCTTTTCCGGTTTTCTTTCTGTAATAACGCTTAACTGCTGTTTCATCGTCAATGAGCGCGGGAATTAGCCTGCACTCTATACAGTGCAGCTCGCTTATAAGGTATGATTCCAAAAATGAACGCTTATGCATTTTTATCTCTCCCAAACCCATTTCCAGTTAAACAAATCGGGCGATACATTAATCTCATAAAAGAAAGCCGCGCCGTACAGCAATATAACAAGACTGAGCCACAGCCTTTTGTAGCGCAGACCCGAGCGTTTGAAAAGCTCCGGGATGGCTATGCACACAAAGGGTGCGGTATACATACTCATACGGGCAAAATACGCGCTGTTTGAGGTCGCAACAGCCACATAGGCATGGAAAAGCAGACAGTTGAGGTAGAACTCCACCTCCTCGGTCTTCTCGCGCACGGCGTATACTGCGAGGAAAAACACCGCGGGCGCGCAGGACATTGCCGTTCGCATTATATTGACCTCACGGGTGGCGTAGGCGATATCGCCGCTGAGGTCCTTATCGAGCACGAATCCCGCCATATTGAAGATACTCTCGAAGTTCAGGAGTATCACGAAGCACACCGTAGCGAATATGCCGACGTTCACCACGTTCACCTTCCTGTGGGCGAAGAAATAGAACACCAGCAGGAGTATACAGGAACGATGAAAGAAGAAGGCTATTATTACGGTTATCGCAAAGGGTACAAATCTTCTGTCGCGCAGAAAGGCAAAGCCGCAGAATATTATCGCCGCCGCCAATGCCTGACGCATACCGTTGAAGCAGGAGGTCCACACATAGAACAGATAGAGCAGTACCGCGGGACAGAGCCTGTCTGTATTGCGGTACAGGGTAAAAAGCACCGGAATTATCGTCAGTGCCGCCGCCGAGAATATGGCGGCTCCCGGATCGTCCTTTATCAGAGAACCAAGCTTGAACACAATACCTATTCCGGGTTCGTCGAGATCGGCGAGTCTGTCCCAGAATCCGTTGATATATGTGGTTTTATAGCTTCCGTAATAAGCGAAAAAATCGGCTCCGACTCCGTAGCGCAGTCCCGCGACAAGGATAAGCACTATCGCGGTAAAGAAATATGCTCCCGCCGCCTTCGAGCGATGCCCCACGGCGAAATAGGTGATCTCGTCATCGGCCTCGTAGTCGTATGCGTTCATATACACCGCCAGACAGAACACCGCCGCCGTTACCGCCAGATATACAATCATATGTTATAAATAATGTTTTTTATTTCGATTCGGATTTTTTCTTCTGCCAGCCCCTGTACCACTCCTGAAAGCTGTAGGGGGTGAGGGATTTGAACACCACATCGCAGAATGGTTTGATTATCCACCATTTCGGATAGTTCAGCAGCTTAAAGCCGTAGCAGGTGGTTTTGAAGGAGTTCCATCTCACCTTTGCCGTTCTTCGGCGAATTGCGTTTCCGTCTTCACGAACATGATAAAGCGGCTCCATAATATTCTGACCGTTGAAGCCTTCATGATAGAAGCGGAACCACAGGTCGTAATCCTGTCCCCTCATCGTCCTTTCGGACACCGTGTACCCGCCCAGCTTTTCGTATACCTCTCTATAGGTCATTATGGTTGCGTGATAAAACGGATGATATCGTCTGAGAGTGTAATAGTCGGGATTTTCCACCGGATAGTCAATACTCAGCAACCCGCTTTCATTAAAGCGCTGCATTGCGCTGCCCACAAGCTGAATATCGGGATGCTCACGCAGATATGTTATCTGTTTTTCAAATCTTTCGGGTACCAAGACGTCGTCGCCGTCCATACGCGCCACATACTTACCGGACGCATATTCCAGACAGTGATTGAGCGTAAACGCCAGACGGCTGTTCTTTTCGTTTTTTATTAGAATGATTTTATCGGGATATCTGTTTCTGTAATCCTCGGCAACGGCATAGGTATTATCCTTTGACGCGTCGTCGCACATTATAAGCTCCCAGTCCTTATAGGTCTGGGCGATTATCGAATCAATCGCCGCAGGAAGCGTATCGGCACAGTTGTATATGCCCATTATTACGGAAATCTTCTCAGACTCCACTTACAGATTCTCCTTATACCATTCAATAGCTTCGCTCAGACCTCTTGCGAAATCGTAATCGGGGTCGTAGCCGAGAAGTCGGCGCGCCTTTGATATATCGGCGTTGCTGTGCTTGATGTCTCCCGCCCGGTCGGGACCGAATATGGGCTCAACGTCAACTCCGAGAGCCTTTGTCAGGTCATAATACAGATCGATAAGGTACTGCCTTCCGCCATATGCGATATTGAACGCCTCGCCGAAGGCTTCCTTCGGAGCAAGGCAGGCCTTGAGGTTTGCCTCGACCACATTCTCGACGTATGTGAAATCCCTGCTCTGCTTTCCGTCGCCGTTTATCGTGGGACGCTTTCCCTCCAGCAGCTCCTTGATGAATTTGGGAATGACCGCGGCGTAGGCGCCGTTGGGATCCTGCCTTCTGCCGTAGACATTGAAATAGCGCAGTCCCACCGTGGGAAGACCGTAGTGCATATAATACTGCTTCGCCCAGAGCTCATCCGCCATTTTTGTCAGGGCGTAGGGAGAGAGCAGATTTCCTTCCACTCCCTCGGTCTTGGGAAGGTGAGGTTCGTCGCCGTATACCGAGGAAGACGAAGCGTATACGAAGGTCTTTACTCCGTTGACCTTTGCCGCCTCCATCATATTTACAGTACCGAGAATATTGTTTGCGCAGTAGAACACCGGCAGCTCTATTGAGCGGGGAACACTTCCCCACGCGGCTTCGTTCATTACATAGTCCACGCCCTCGCATGCCTTCATGCAGGTATCAATATCCTTGATATCGCCCTTAATGAATTCGTAATTGGGGGCGGATGCGAACATATCCACGTTTTCCTGTTTGCCCGTAGAGAGATCGTCGAGACAGCGGACTCTGTAACCCATGCTGAGTATCGCTTCGCAGATATTTGAGCCGATAAAGCCGGCTCCGCCGGTCACGAGGAAAAGCGTATTCTCGGGAAAAACCAGATTCTTATACGACATATCGTTACTTCCTGTTTTATCTTCTTCTGCTTCGGCCGCGTAAAGGCACACCGACAACATTGTATCATTATTATATAATAGTTATTCAATATTATATTACCGTCCGGCTTAAAAAGCAATGATTATTTTGTTAAAACAATAAGAATTTGCGATAATACGGGATTTTTCGGACACGTCTGTATTTTCCGCAAAGCCGTCTGTAAACACTCCGTATATATTACAGTGCCATTTGTTGCCGCTACAGTAATACTCCTTTCTGTCCGCCGCGACTGTTATTTTTCATGCCTCCGAAATCAATTTTTTCACACCGCGCATGTTGTTATTTTACTAACATATTATCACAATAATCATTTTTCGTGCGCATGCTCCGTTAAATGATGATGTTAACTTTGCAGAAAAAATACAATTATTTTTGTATATGGCACGATTGCGCTACATCGTTTTTTCGTGTAATATGAAGGCGCAGACAAAAAACAGAGCCAAAAAGGAGTGATTCCAATGAACAGCTTATCAGCCTCACCGAACCGAAAAAACAGACGCTGACCCATGTACCGATCGTACCGATAATACAGATAATACAGACAAGGAGAAAACCAAAATGAAAAAAGCAGTTGTCATCCCGATTTCGATCATTACAGCAGCGGCGCTGACCGCAGCGGTAATATTCGCAGTCAAAAAGAACGGAGGAAACGCTTCGGAAAATACTCCGGACAGCACGAACACAGCCTCCAAAGCCGCAAGCGCGCTTGAAGTGTATTCCAACATCGAAGCTTCGTACAATACCGAAAACAGGATTCCCGAAGCCGGAGGAGACCCCGACAACACCAACATGGAGGGCGCGGGAGTTTACGATATAAATAAATACCGTGACGCCTTCATGTCGCTTACACTGGTTCCCGAGGATCAGATGAACAATATCCTCAATGATGCCGCCGTCATGCAGCACATGATGAATATCAACTCATTCTGCTCCGCCGTTTTCAGACTCAACGAGGGCGCGGATACGGCGGCATTCGCCGAAAGCTACAAGAACGCAGTACTGAAAAATCAGTGGTTATGCGGATTCCCCGACCGTGTTCTGGTCTACTCGGTGGACGGATATATCCTGACAGTATATGGAATCGACGATTTTCTCACCGATTACCGCAGTGCCGTATCGGAAGCCTATCCCGACGCGGTACTGCTTGAGGAAGCGGTCATTTCCGCCTGACAGATTTTGAGCGCAAGGCTATAACGTAAAGTAAGGAGTTGAGTGCAGGTCAGCGCGTCGTCTCTGACCTGCTCATTCAGAAGGTAAGTCAGAAAGAGGAAAGTGCCATGCTGTTTTCCGGTATACCGTTTCTGTTTTATTTCTTGCCCGCAGTAGTTTTAGTATATTCCGCGGTCGCAAGCAGACACGGAAATTTAGTCCTGCTCATCTCAAGCCTGATATTCTACGCGTGGGGAGAGCCGGTATACGTACTTCTCATGCTGGGCATGGTCATAACAGGCTATATCTTCGGTCTGCTGATCGAAAGATCATCCGGCCATCCGAAGCTGTCGAGGCTGTATATGGTTATCTCGGTGATCATCAGCCTGGCGGTGCTCGGATATTTCAAATACGCGGATTTCTTCATTGCCAATTTCAACGCCGCAACCGGGCTCAGCCTTCCGCTGCTGCGTATCGCGCTCCCAATAGGCATAAGCTTTTACACCTTCCAGATAATCAGCTACACGGCTGACGTTTACCGCGGAAATGTTTCGGCACAGAAGAGCTTTGTGGATTTCGCCGCCTATGTGACCTTTTTCCCGCAGCTTATCGCCGGTCCCGTGGTCCGTTATTCCGATATAGAAAAACAGCTGACAGGCCGCGAGCAAACCGCCGAAAAGATACTGACCGGAATACGCCGATTCATAATCGGTCTGGCGAAAAAGATACTGATAGCCAATCAGCTCGGCGAGCTGTGCGGTATTTTCAGAGCTTCCGGAGAAAAATCAATACTGTTTTTCTGGCTCTACGCAGCCGCCTGCGTGCTGAACATCTATTTTGATTTTTCCGGCTACTCCGATATGGCGATAGGTCTGGGCAGGATATTCGGTTTTGAGTTTCCAGAGAACTTCAACTACCCCTATACCTCCGGAAGCATCACCGAATTCTGGCGCAGATGGCATATATCCCTCGGCTCATGGTTCCGCGATTATGTCTACATCCCTCTCGGCGGCAACCGTGTCGGAAAGCTTCGGCACATCTTCAACATTGCCGTTGTCTGGATGCTGACCGGACTGTGGCACGGAGCTTCCTGGATATTCGTGATATGGGGACTGTATTTCGCGGTTCTCCTGATATTCGAAAAGTATTTCATGCTGAAAATACTGAACAAATCAAAGGTGCTGAATCACATCTATGTGCTGTTCTTCATCACGGTCAGCTTCGTGCTTTTCGATTCCGCGGATCTGAGTATGGCGGCTTCGTACATAGGAGGTATGTTCGGCGCGGGAGGTTATCCGGCGGTAAGCGATGAAGCTCTGTATTATCTCCGAAGCTATGGCGTCACAATTCTCATAGGGATAATAGGAAGCACTCCGCTGATAAAGCGTGCCGGAATATGGCTGTCGCGTAAGCTCGGAAGCGCAGTATACATTATCGAGCCCGTACTGCTCTGCGCGCTTCTGCTGATATGTTCGGCATATCTCGCCGACGGGTCATACAATCCATTCCTGTATTTCAGATTCTGATATGAGGAGGAAGCCGTAATGAAAAACTGGGATAAAAACAGACTTGCCGTAAATGTGATCGCCATATTCTTTTTCCTGCTGACGCTTGCCTGCTGGTTTCTTCCGAAAAAGGCATTTTCGGACAGCGAAAGGCGCGAGCTGGCAAAGCTCCCTGAGATCTCGCCGAGCAATATTGCGGACGGCGGCTTCATGACGGGATTCGAGACCTACAGCGCCGATCACTTCCCGTTCAGAGACGATATGCGCACTCTCAAGGCATTATTCAACCGCTATATTTTCCGCAGAGCCGACAGCAGCGGCATTTACATCACCGATGGCTATGCGGTAAAGACGGTATACCCGCTGGACCCCGATTCGGTGAACTACGCCGCGAAGCGGTTCCGGTATGTATATGACAGGTATCTTGAAAACAGCGGATGCAACGTATATTTCGCGGTTATACCCGACAATGGGTATTATCTCGCGGAGAAAAACGGTTATCTCACCCTCGATTACGGAGAGCTGGTAAAGCTGCTGAAAGAAAAAACGGCGGGCTTCGCCCTCCATATAGACCTGACATCCTCTCTTGACGAGACCTGCTACTACAGAACCGATACCCACTGGAGGCAGGAAAAGCTGCGTGACGCGGCATATACTCTGCTCACCCGAATGGGCAATAAAGCTCCTGAGCGCGGATACAAAACCAACACCCTTGATTATCCGTTCCGCGGGGTGTACTGCGGACAGTCGGCTCTTCCGCTGAAGCCCGATACACTGTGTTATCTGACCTGGGAAGGCATGGAGGACTGTACCGTTATCAACGGCGAAACCGGTAAAGCCATGCCGTTCTACGACATGGAAAAAGCCGCAGGCAAGGACCCCTACATGATGTTTCTCGGCGGTTCGCTGTCGCTGCTGACAATAGAAAACCCTCACGCCGCCGAAAATAAACATCTGATAATCTTCCGTGATTCCTTCGGAAGCTCGATCGCGCCTCTGCTCACCGAAAGCTACGGAAAGGTCACGCTTGCAGACATACGCTACCTCAATCCGGAATACCTCGGAGGTTTCGTCGATTTTGAAAACGCCGATGTTCTCTTTCTGTACAGCACCCTGATACTCAATGAAAGTTCAGCAATAAAATAAATATCAGTTATGTTCACAAATAATAATCAACCGCCGAAAGGAAGTGACAGAATGCAGATCACGCTTAATCCCGACAGGGAAATCGTCAGAACGGTAAGGGAAGGTCTGAAAAGGACCGGCGGCTACTGTCCCTGCCGCCTTGAAAAGAAAGATGAGTACAGATGCATGTGCGAGGAATTCAAATCACAGATCGCCGATCCAAGATTTGAAGGCTACTGCCACTGTATGCTCTACCATAAATCGAAATGATCGGAGGCTGTTATCATGGTAATCACAATAACCAAGAACAATTTCGAGAACGAAGTGCTGAGATCAGACATACCGGTGCTGCTTGATTTCCGCGCTCCATGGTGCGGTCCATGCCGTATGCTCACACCCGTCATCACTGCTCTCGCGGAGAAGTATGAGGGACGTGTAAAGGTCTGCACTGTCAATATCGACGAAGAACCCGAACTGGCGGATGAATTTCATGTAAACGCAATTCCGCTTATCGTGTTAATGAAAAAAGGAATCGCGGTAAACCGCACGCTCGGCTACCGCACTCAGCAGCAGCTCGAAGCTCTGCTCAGGTAAATTACGAAATCCAAACCACGAAAGGAGAACACCATGCTTTATATATGCAATAACTGCGGATATATTTTCGATAACCCCAGGATAAAAACGACCCGAGATGAAACGTCGGACAACCGCAGATGTCAGCTCTGCGGCTCGGACAGAACCTGCGTATATGATTTATCCGCGCTGTCGCGGAGCCGCCGCAGATTCATCAGTATCATTCGCTCCGCGAAAAAAAGAGCAGAAGCGTGATATGGTCTGAAACATACGAAAGGATGAAAGAGCCATGACAGAAAATACTGCGGAAAGCACCGTATTTATCACATTTCCGCCCGGCAAACCCGGCAGGAAAAATACAGTCTCCATCTCGGAATACGGCAGCAGTCCTGCGAAACGCACCGCCGGTCGGGAAAGCAGTTATGATGATATTCTTGAAAAATACGTGAGAATAATGCTCGCCGGATATAAAGACACACCCAATGATACATATACCGGCAAAGGAAAAGAGGAAAAGGAAATGACAATGTACAGATGCCCCGTATGCGGCATGATATTTGAGTCCGAATACGGAACAGAGCCGATCTGTCCGATATGCAGGCTGAGAGGCGAAAGGCTCACAGGAGTGAAGAAGTCCGATCCCTACGAGGGCACTCAGACAAAAAAGAACCTCGAAGCCGCGTTTGCCGGAGAATCGCAGGCAAGGAACAAATATACCTACTTCGCATCGACAGCGAAGAAGGAGGGTTACGAACAGATAGCCGAGCTCTTTCTCAGGACCGCCGAAAATGAAAAGGAACACGCCAAGCTGTGGTTCAAAGAGCTTATGGGAATCGGCGATACCAAAGAAAACCTTTCTTCCGCCGCGGAGGGAGAATCTGAGGAATGGTCCGATATGTACGCCGGCTTTGCCGAAACCGCGGACGCGGAAGGCTTTCACGATCTTGCCGAAAAATTCCGCGGAGTCGCCGCGATAGAAAAACGTCACGAGGACAGATACAGGGCTCTGCTTCACAACCTTGACACGAAAACCGTATTTGAAAAAAGCGGGATAAGCGTCTGGGAATGCCGCAACTGCGGACATATCGCTGTAGGCGTTAAAGCTCCGGAATCCTGTCCGGTCTGCGCGCACCCTCAGGCTTTCTTCGAGCTTAACTCCGAAAACTACTGAAAATCATGCGTTTCATCCGGAAAGCAAAAAGCATCTCCCGACAAATCGTATACGGCGCACGCATACGGTCGGGAGATGGGAACAGATTAACGGGATGATGCTTATTTGAGAACGTAGGCGATCACGCCTGCTATGACGGCAAACACTATCAGCATGATCGTCAGAAAACGGTTAACGCTTCTGACATGTTCAAGCTCCTTCTGATATTCTTCGATCTCACGGGCATGGGACTTTTTGATCTCGCCCACGCTGTGATCGTAATGTTCCTTGAGCCGCTGTGTCTCTGCCTCCATGTGCGCTGACTGCTCGTTGTATCTCTCATGAAGATCATTTATGTACTGGAGCTGCGCGGACCGCAAATGCTCGATCTGTTTCTCATGTTCTTCGTTGAGAGTTCTGAGCTGCATACAACAGCTGTTTTCATCCGCTTCGCCGTTCTGTACTCTCGCGCAGCTGTCCGTGCTCTTTACAACAGGTTTCACTTCTCTTATCGAAAATATGTATTTTGTGAATTCCTCGGTGATGTCTGCATCTTCGGCAAGGTTTTCGGCGGTTTTCATAAAACCGACAAGATCCTCCACCGTATATCCGGTGGCTTCCACCAGGGATTTCACACCCAGAAAACTCGGTTTTTGGAGACGTGCGTAAAAAAGATTATTTATCGAATCCACCGTCAGATCGGTCTCGTCCGCTATCTGCGTCAGAGTTTTACCGCTGAGCTTATACATTGCCTTGATTATTTTTCCCAATAGAACTATCTGCATGTTATTCTCCTTTGCCTTGAATTCCGGGTTTCAAAAAACGTTAATGCCATGCGGCCTGCGCCGCGGGACAGTATACTCCAGCTCCCTTATTTTAACACAGAATTAATTCAAAGTCAAATACAAAATTCGCAGCGAATCGTTTCATCGGCGTGATATTTACGTGATATTTACGTTATTAAACCGCCGATTTCATATAAACATCTGTTCGGAAAGAGGGTGATTCCGTTGTACCTGTTCAAAAAACATGACACACGAAGAATTATACGAAAAACATAAACTACAGGAGGCAAATTGTATGAAAATCCGAGTAATCCAATACGGCTGCGGAAAAATGAGCAGATTCATAATCCGATATTTATATGAACACGGCGCAGAGATCGTCGGCGCGATCGACAACAATCCCGAAATCGTGGGAAAGGATATCGGAGATTATGCCGGTCTCGGTTTCAAAACTGGTATTCTTATCAGAGACGACGCAGACAGAGTTCTTGACGAGACCGACGCTGATATAGCGGTCGTAACTCTGTTCAGTCTGGTATCAGACTGTTTCCCGCATTTCATGAAGTGTCTTGAACGAGGCATCAACGTCATCACGACCTGCGAGGAAGCGACGTATTGCCGCACCACCGATCCCGTACACGCAAACATTCTTGACGTTACCGCCAAAACGCACGGCTGTACCTTCTACGGAAGCGGAATGGAAGACATATTCTGGGTCAATATGGTCGCTCTCGCCGCCGGCGGCTGCAGCAGAATAAATAAGATCGAAGGTATCGTATCATACAACGTGGAAGATTACGGCATAGCTCTGGCGAAGGCGCACGGAGTCGGACTTACCGCGGACGAATTCGAGAAGCAGATCGCGCATCCCGAAACCATTGAGCCTTCCTATGTCTGGAATTCAAACGAAGCACTGGCGGCAAAGCTGGGACTGACTGTCAGATCCAACACTCAGAAATGCGTGCCGTATTTTCATGACCGCGATATCCGGTCCGCCACGCTGAACGCGGTGATTCCGACAGGCAGATGCATCGGAATGGCGGCTGTTGTCACGACCGAAACCTTTCAGGGCATTACGATAGAAACGCAGTGCGTCGGAAAGGTCTACGGCAAAGATGACGGAGATATGTGCGATTGGAAAATCATCGGCGAACCCGACTGCGAATTTCATGTGGTAAAACCTGCCACTGCCGAACACACCTGCGCCACCATTGTCAACCG
>JAZQNC010000272.1:0-10814 GCA_045627165.1 Eubacteriales bacterium | reverse complement strand
GCAGTCGACGAATGCATGAAGTAAGATTTGATGTTTTCCGAGCGTAAAAGCCCCTGAGGAATTTTTACACGGAAACACACCGTTTTACAGCAAAAATCCATATCGCTCCGCCCTTACGGCGGGGCGTTTTTTATTTTCCCGTACTTCAAATCGCACGCCGGACGAATTTTTACCGAAAATAATGACTTTCGGTAAAAATACACTTGACTTTTGAAAAATACTGGTGTATAATATCTATACATATTATTATCCCATTTTATGAAATTTCCCCTTTGCGGGAAGCAAGGAAAGGAGCGTTCTGAATGGATTACAGCGGGGTATACGAAGAAATAACCCGCATAGTGGGCGATGAAGACATAAGCTCCCGTGTCATCGACCTGCTTGAAGGTCTGCGCCGAAGCGAGATACTCGAAAGAAGACAGAAGATACGCAGCGGCATACAGAAATCCGAAAAAAACATGGGACGTCCCCGTCACGAGATGTCGGATGACGAGCGCATGGTCGTGCTCGAATATCTCGAGGGCGGTATAAATTTCTCCGAGGCGGTGTCCTCGCTGAAGGTCGGCAACCGTACCTTCTACCGCTGGATCGACGAGGTCAAGTGCTCCGGACAGCTTGCCTGACAAGGCGAAAATTTTACGCATGAGCGGATATCCGTGCGCCCCTGCGGAATTGAAAAGTTTACCCCTTTGCAAAAATAATTAATTATACATTTCAAGGAGAAAAAGCTTATGAAAAAAGCTCAGAAGTTGCTTGCGGCTCTGCTCGCAATCATAATGGTTTTGGGCATGCTTCCGGCGGCTGTGTTTGCAGCTGCTCCGGATCCGAACAGAAATCCCGGCTATATTCAGATCAAACTCAATCTGTATGATCTGGATACTGGAGACCCGCTTCCTTATGTCGAGATGGGCATAAACCACAACGGCACTCAGGGCGGTTACAAAAAGAGTATCATCAAGCTTAAGAGTGATGAAACCGGAGTTGCCTATGTCTCTGTGCCTTATTACCTGGAAAACGGCGTAAATAGCACGTTTGGTAGCACCGCATATCTGTATAGCGCTTCAGACGGTTCAAAAGTTCAGATTTATTATCACAATACTAATTTGACCCAGGCTCAGCGCAATGATCAGCATCGGTTTGATGTTGACGTACTTACAGCTGGATATGGGTATGATGTTACCGCGAACGGAAAAATTCGCAATGTAAAAAATGTAATGTGTGTTAATAGTATCGCAAGAACTACTACATACGGAGCGGCATACGATGACTTTAACTTCACGGAGTGGATTACATGGACTGCTCCCGAAGGCGGTGCGTGGGTTGAAATGGATGTATACCTCCAGGATACCACAACCGATGCCAATACAGTCACTTTCGTTACAGATGAAATCGGTAATGCGGATGAATTTACTCCCGCTATCGTAAATAACGGTGAAACGCTTACTATACCCACTGCATACAAAAAAGGCAGTTCCACAATCACAGCAACAGGCTGGAAGTGCGATGGTGTCGACTTCATCTCTGGCGAAACAAAGGTGAGACATAATATTACTCTTACCCCCGTATGGCCTGAGACACATACAGTAACATTTGACACCACAGGTCTTGACAACAAGGACAATGCAGCGTTTATTGCTCAGCCTGTTCTTACAAAAGAAAAAGCTACAAAGCCTTCTGTTGATCCTTCAAAGTCCGGCGAAACCTTTATGTTTTGGACGCTCGTCGGTGGAGACGGTTCCGAGTATAACTTTAGCACACCTGTTACAAGCGATATCACACTGAAACCTGCATGGAGACAGAAGCATACCGTAACTTTCGACACTTCTACTCTTGACAACAAGACCGATGCAGCATTTGGTTCTCAGTCAGTATTTACGGGCGAAAAGGCTGCGGCTCCCACAGTTACACCTGAAAAGGGCAGTAAGACGTTCCTGCATTGGGCGCTGAATGGTGTTAAGTTCGACTTTGAAAATGATATCGTTACAAGTGATATTACCCTGAAACCGGTATTTGAGGTACAGGGTATAATCCACTTCCAGGTCTACATGTGGGACCATGAGTACTATGTCAGCCATGGTGAGACAGGTTCCGGCGACCACCGCGCCGATGGTCAGACGATGATTCCGATAGACGGCGTTAAGATGATTCTTAAGTCCTATCCCGGACCTGCCAATTCCGAAAACGGCGCGAATGCTCCGGCTGCCGCTGACTGGAATACGAGCTGGAACGGTCTGATAGAAGACAGCAGAAAGATACCCGTAGGTCGTCCCGGCGGCGCAGGAACCGAACTGGAAGGCGTTGTTGTAAATTACGATTTTGATACAGGCACATTCAGCGGCGATTATATAATTGATGCTGATCAGATGCAGTATCTGAAAGTCGGATACATTATAGATACCGACCCTGACTCCACTGTAATGGGACGTTATGACAGAGGCATTACTGTTGACGCAGACGACTATCCCTCCGGCAACGGTATAAGTTCTCACAGCATCAATCCGGAATATACCAAGTTCGGTATGGAAAAGACAGTCTTTGACTGGGACTGGTACGCGTACAAAGAAGATACTGCCGGCGCGGGTAATACCGGTGTCCGTGTGGTTCCCGAAGTAAAGAGACGCGGCGGCACGATACCTAACGGTCAGAACCTCAATGACGTTGTTCAGATTTCACAGGATATGATTGACAACGGCTTTGAAGTTACATATGTCTGCTTCGTAGTACCCGCAGTTGTTGTTCAGTTCGATTCAAACGGCGGAGCTCCCAGTTATCCGATGCAGAAGTTCAGACCTGTCAACTCGCTTCCGGCAGATCAGCAGAACTTCAAGGCAACGAACCCCGGTTCTCCCGAACTTACCGGTAAGGTATTTGTCGGTTGGTACGAAGTTCTCGGACAGAACGACGCAGGCGAAGATATATTGGATAACACTCCCTGGGACTTCAACCGTGTTGTCGGTCACAGTATGACGCTGAAGGCTCAGTATACCGATAAGCTTTATTCCGCAACATGGATGGATGAAACCGGTACAATAACTTACGAATACGATAAGGAAAAGTATAAGAGCGGCGACGTTCCTTACTACGATGGAACTCTTCCCACGAAGGCTGCTACCGAAACAACTGAGTATGAGTTCATAGGTTGGAAGCTTACAACGCCTGCCGGAGACGATCACGTTTATTGGGTAGAGAATGGCAGAAAGGGTACTGCTATTGTTGACAGCGACCAGGTTTATATAGCGCAGTTCAAGGAAATCCCGATTTTCCGTGTTGTTCATTCTTCCGACGGAGATGTTGTAACATATAAGGTAAACGACCCTCAGTATGAAGGCGGACCTCTTTACAGTGCCGGCTTCGACATCACCCGTATGGTAAAGGAAGGCTACCTATACGGCGGTCTTTACACGGATGACAAGTTTACTGCAGCTTACGATGATTCGGGTGATTTCCTGGCTGTATACAAGGGCAATTCCGAATACAACGGTCTTAACATCAAGCCCGCAGCTGGCGACACATACTACCTCAAGGAAGTTTCCGACCAGTATCTCCGTCTTAAGAACTTCCTCGACTACTGCGAGACATGGATAGACCCCAAGCTTGAGAGAATTTTCCCCGTAACAGCGCTTGACAGCACCAACTATCTCAGCTACGGCTTTATAGTAAGTGACAGTACAGTCGAAAGTGGTTCCGATACTGTATTCAGCGGAACAGAAGATAAGAATTCTATACAGCTCTATAATACATGCTCCAACCCCGGTATAAGCGGCGGTAAGAAGCTTACTGTAAAAGACGTATTCGGCATCACTGACGGCGGATATATCGGCATAGCCAATATATTTGAAGGAAACGTACTTCTCAGAACGAGCAGTCTCGTTCGCACATACACTCCTTATTGGGTAACATTTGACGGAGTGCAGGTATTCAACGAGGATTACAGAGAATTCAGCGCGGCAGGCTTCAATACTGAATACAATAAGTCTTCTTCGTACAGCAGCTATAGTCCGGAAACCAAGAATTTTGCTTCTGCAAATATATGTGTAAAATACAGCGGCGGTGTTTCGCTTACTTCGATTCCTCTCCATGCAGCCAGCACTTACGCAGGTTCCGAGACTCCCGTAATCGTCAAGTATGACAACGGCAGGAAGTATGCTCAGGCAGCTAACCGCACCGATATGACCGACTATGTAACATACGCCGGCAAGGACGGTTATGTACTCGCAGGTTGGTATTCCGACGATGAGTACACCTGCCCCGCAGATTTCTCCGAAATCGGCGATAACATGGAAGTATACGCAAAGTATATTCCCGAAGAGAGCATCGCGGTTTCCTTTACAAAGACCAATAAGGGTATTACGGCATCCATTGCAATGATCGAAGAAGGCTTCGAGAATATATCCGTATCTGTCAACGGTGTCGCTGCCGCAGCTGTTGAAAATGCAGACGCTACCAGACTTAACGCGATCATTGCCACACTTCTCGGCAAGCAGGCCGTAAAGGTATACACGGCTGATATGCAGGGTATAAAGAACGGCAAGAACAACATAACGATAAGCTGGACGACTGCTGACGGTTCCGAGATAAGCGATTATACTCTGGACTGTACATACATCTTCGGCACACTGAAGTTTAACTGATAGTACAGGAGGATAAGACAGTGGCACGCAATTATATAGACCCCGAGATACAGGAGTATCTTGCCCAGGATCTTGGACTCAATGTAAAAGTTGATCCCCTTGATGACCCCAAAGGAGATTTCGGAGCCGGTGACAATTCTACGGTGCTTAATTCTAAGCCGATCTCGTTCAGGACGACTGACGGAAGAGAATGTGTTCTCTATGAGAACGGCGCCGTTGAAGTAATCAACGAATAAAATAATCGGCAAGGCCTTGCGGGGTGACCCAAGAGGCCTTTTGCCATAATGAAAGAATAAACGAAAAGAGATCATTCCGTAAAACGGTGTGAAATAATGGAGAAAATAATGAAACGAATCTTGACAGGCATACTTGCAGTAATACTGCTGGCGGTGTCCCTGCCGGTATCCGCACTGATATCCGATCGGGAGCCGGTGGGTTATCTCAAGGGCGAGCCGGTATACGAGGCGAACCATAATACGGACGCCACTTTCCGCACCGCGCACTATCACGGCTCAAGCTTTGACAGCATATTTGTAAACGGACAGCTCGGTTCATTCATGCAGAATAAGGCCGGAGGAGCTTCATTAAAGCTCGATCTGGTAGGCAGGACTCTTAATTCCGAAAACGGCAGCATGAAGCAGCTTGTCTTCCGCGGCTGGATAGGTTTTGAAGAGAGTATACAGTTCTTCGGATATCAGATCGACGATAACGCACCTGTATTCGGAAACTACAAGATCGCTTCCGAAGCTGCAGTCCGCTATGCGGAAAACGGCGGCGCAAAGGCGGATCGTTACTGCGTGACCATTGACGTTTCACGTTTACAGGGCAGACACACCATCGCTATCGTTGCGCGCGTCAACGGCGTGAATGTCAGAATTGACGATACGATTCCCGTGCTTTCAAATCAGCCCTCGCCCAACACCGAAATATTCTTCCGCGGCCCCGGCAGTACGGAGGAGGAAATCCGCGAACAGGAAGAAAGAGAACGTCAGGAAGCCGAAACGGAAGCTCCTGTCGAGACGGAAGAGCCCGTTGAAACGGAAGCTCCTGTTGAAACAGAAGCTCCTGTCGAGACAGAACAGCCTGTAGAAACGGAAGCTCCCGATGAGACTGAGCAGCCTGAGCAGCCTGAAAAGCCGGTTAGCAATGCGCATTACCATGGCGCGTCCTTCGACAGTATCTATGTCAACGGACAGCTCGGTTCGTTCATGCAGAACGCGGCGGGCGGAGCATCACCCAAGCTCGACGCTGTAAACAGAATTCTTGATTCCGAAAACGGCAGCATGAGGGAGCTTGTCTTCCGCGGCTGGATAGGCTTTGAAGAGGATATAGAGTCCTTTGGTTATCAGATAGACGATAACGAACCCGTATTAGGCAATTACAAGATCGCGTCCGAAGCACCGGTGCGCTATGCTGAAAACGGAGGCGCGAAGGCTGACCGTTATTGCGTGACCGTTAATGTTTCCGGACTCAGAGGCAGACATACTATCGCTATCGTGGCGAAGGTTGCCGGTGAGATCGTAAGGATCGACGAAAACATTCCGGTTCTCTCCAATCAGCCCGCACCCAACACCGCGATCCTTTTCCGCGGTCCCGGCAGCACAGAAGAGGAAGAACGTGAAAAGGAACAGGCAGAAACTGAGCCTGTAGAGACCGAACCTGTAGAAACAGAACCTGCAGAGACAGAGCCTGCAGAGACAGAGCCTGTAGAAACAGAGCCTGCAGAGACAGAGCCTGTAGAAACAGAGCCTGTAGAGACAAAACCCGAAGAGACAGGGCCTGCAGAGACAGAGCCTGTAGAAACAGAGCCTGAGGAGACCGAACCTGTAGAAACAGAGCCTGTAGAAACAGAGCCTGAGGAGACAGAGCCTGTAGAAACAGAACCCGCAGAGACAGAGCCTGTAGAAACAGAGCCTGCAGAGACAGAGCCTGTTGAAACAGAGCCTGCAGAGACAGAGCCTACAGAGACAGAGCCTGTAGAAACAGAGCCTGTAGAGACAGAACCCGAAGAGACAGAACCCGAACAGCCGGTAAGCCACGTTCATTATCACGGTTCGTCATTTGACAGCATTTACGTCAACGGACAGCTTGGTTCCTTCATGCAGAATGCGGCGGGCGGAGCATCTCCCAAGCTTGACGCTGTAAACAGAACTCTTAATTCCGAAAACGGCAGCATGAGGGAGCTTGTCTTCCGCGGCTGGATCGGATTTGAAGAGAGCATAGAATCTTTCGGCTATCAGATAGACGACAACGACCCCGTATTCGGTAATTTCAAGATCGAATCCGAAGCTCCTGTACGCTATGCTGAAAACGGCGGCGCGAAGGCTGACCGTTACTGCGTTACCGTAAATGTGTCCGGACTTCAGGGCAGACATGATATCGCTGTGGTTGCTCTCGTTGACGGCGAAATCGTAAGAATCGACGAAAACATTCCGGCACTCTCCAATCAGCCCGCGCCCAACACCGCGATCAAGTTCCGCGGCCCCGGCAGCACTGAGGAAGAAGAGCGCGAAAAGGAACAGCCCGTTGAACCCGAAGAACCTCAGCAGCCCGAAGAACCCGGCGATTGCAGGCTATATCAGTACAGTATCGATTACGCGGACACGAATACAAACTATGTATGCAGAGGAACCGAAAGCACAGGTTATCTGAAAACCAACACCGTCCTGCTTACAAAAAATATCGACCGTACTCTGACGATGCACGGCTGGGCATATACCGACAGTGCCATTGCCGGATACGGATACCGTATTGACGGCGGAAGCTTCGTCGGCGGAAACTTTGTTTTCTCCCGCCCCGACGTAAAGAAGATCATCAACTCCAACGCCGAAGGTTTCCATATTACGGCGAACGTTTCCGGTCTGAGCGCCGGAAGCCACAGACTCGATATCGTTGCGCTTACCGCAGATTACAGATCGGTGAACGTGACTTCGATAAATATCACAGTCATAGATCCCTATGCCGTTGACAGCACGAATCCGGCAGATTACGGCATGAAAACAAAGACCGAGGAAATAATCATTCCCGGACTTTCCCGCGAATATGATTTCCTCCATATAACCGACCTTCATTCAACTGCTTATACCGCTGAGGAATATAACGCTTCGAGCGCGACACGTCAGAATGAATACACGGGACGCAGAGCTCTCATGGTGAACAGCGCGAAGTATCCGCATGAATATATGCCCTATTTCTTCGCATATGCTGACGCGATAAAGGCAGACGGCATTCTCATGACCGGTGACATAGTCGATTTCCCGTCCCAGGGAAATGTAAACCTCCTCACCGGAGCCATAGCATCCGCAAAGACACCCACTGTTTACATCCTTGGAAACCACGACTGGACATACACCGAAAACTATCAGTCATACTCCACGAGAAATACCTACGCGCCGCTTTATAACGGAATCTCCGGCGGCAATACGTCATTCCGAGCAGTGGATTACGGCGAATTCGTTGTAGTTGCCATCGACAACAGCGACGACACCTTTACCATGGAACAGTACAACAAGTATCTGCAGGTAAAGAATCTCGGCAAGCCCATCATCATGATAGTTCACGTTCCCTTCTATGTAAACACTCTTGAAAATTACTGCCAGAAGACCTATGGACGCAACATCACACTGGGCGCAAAGGGTATGAATTCCGGCAATCAGGCGGTAGCAAACTTCTACCGTGAGGTTGCGGTCAATGAAAATACGCCTGTCGTAGCGGTGATCGCAGGTCATCTGCATACGGATGATGTTTCGACATTCCCCAACGGCAGAAAGCAGATACTGACAGTAAACTCCTCCGATGGTTCCTGCCGTCTCATCAAGGTTAAATCGAACACACCTCCCGTACAGCCCGAAGAACCTGCAGAAGAGGACGATCCCACGCCAGCAGAGCCTTCTTCCATGAAGATCAGAGTCAGCGCGGACCAGGTTCTTGCCGCTGACAACAAGACCGATCTTGCAAGTTTCTGCGGCAATGATCCCGCAGGTACTGAAATCGGTAAACCCAAAGATACGATCATTCACGCAAACGGATGGGTCGCATGTTCCGTTCCCGTTGTAAAATACGGCTATCGCTACGGCGACGCGGTCGTACTCAATACAAATACCATCGTCGGCGAGGCGGCAGTACAGGCTGCGGGCGCTGACTGCGTCGGTACAACAGGAAACGCCACACGCTTCAAGGTTGAAATACCTGTTGACCGTTACGCCGGAGAAGTGGTTGTGGTAGCACAGCTGAACAACGGCGAGATCATAGACGTATGGAAGATCACATATCCCGCCGACAAGCCCATTGCCGAGGGCGACGTCGCACTGATCAAGAGCTGCGACGACGGTCTGAGTCTTGATTCGAGCGTACTCGCAAGCGGCAGCGGCACTGACGCATATATAGCAGGCAGCACCGTTACGATACCCAGAAGCTGCGGAAAGCTTCTCAGCCTCCGCGGATGGGCATATCTCAACACAAATATCAAGGGCTTCGGCTACCGCATCGACGGCGGTACAACGATTGCCGGCAGCTTCATCGAAACAAGAACCGACGTAAAGAAGGCTATCAGCGAGACTGCCGAGGGCTTCACTATCGGCGCCGATATATCAACTCTTGAAGAAGGTCAGCACGAAAACGAATATATCGTATTTGCCGATAACGGTGTCAATACCGCTCTTGTATTCGAGACAGTAAGCCTCGAAATCACCGAAGGCATGAAGTGTCCCGAGGAAAAGCACGACATTGAAGAAGTAAAGCTTGCGGGTGTAAATTATGACGCTCAGCTTGCTCCCAACGAGGACGCGACGGTTTCTCTGTGGTTCGATCACATTACCGAAAAGGTAAATCAGAACGACACCACATCATCCGGACGCAATACCTACGTTATCAACATGGCGGGCAACTCCATTGAGGACTGCCAGTTCTTCATCGCGCCTCAGTCAACTCGCTCCTTTGCGCTGAGCATGGGACAGTTCAGCGACGGTCTCGGTCACGTTCTGCGCACCGAAGTATTCAAGGAAGGTTACTACAATGTCGAGGGCGTGATGGTTCCCGACTCGATGCCGAGATATAACGGAGCCTTCACCGTTCGCGGCGGAAATTCCCAGGGCTTCGTCATCAAGGTATGGGCTCCCGCAGGATGCCCTGCCGGACTGTATTATACTCAGCTTAACGTTATCGACAGTGCTACAGGAGCAATAGTCAAGACGGCGACTGTATACGTCAATGTCTGGGGCTTCTCGCTTTCCGAAGCAACGGCAATGAAGACCGCGTTCCATGCCGACGGCGGAAGAGACGCGGCGCTCTACAACTTCCTGCTGGAGAACCGTATCTGTCTTGACCGGATTCCGGTTGACCTCGGAAGCTCGGCGGCTGACGCTTATCTGAACAATCCGAGAGTTACCACCTTCTGCATGAACCCCGACAGAGGCAGCGGAACGGCGATAAACCGCATCAACGGCAACGCTCTCTGGAAATCCAAGGCATACTGGTACTTCGTGGATGAACCCTCCGAGTACTTCCCCGGCACCATTGCCGCAACGAGAAACAAAGGTCAGACCTATGCCAACAGCGGATGGGGTGTTGTAGCTCCCTTCTTCTATGACGCTGAAATGGGCGGCGGTCAGGACCAGATAGACTACATGGATCCCGGTCTGAGTATCTGGTGTACAAAGCCCTTCGCATTTACGCCCCGTGAGTATTCCTATCTCCCCGGCGTCAGATTCGTACAGAGCGTTGAACAGGACGCTAAATACGGCGATTATCTGACCCGTATGCTCAGAAAGGGCGAAGAGATGTGGTCATACGTCTGCTGCGGACCCGCACAGCCCTACTGCAACTGGATGATTCAGAACGACGGTATCGAGACTGTAGTTTCCGTATGGCAGTGCAGAAACACCCACAGCACCGGTCTGCTTTACTGGAACGTCAACTACGCAAATGTTGACGCTAACCTGATGTCCTGCCCCGACCAGAGAAGGGTATACGGCGACGGCGTTCTCGTCACAAGGTCCAACGGCGAATACATCTCCACGCTTCGTCTCGAGGGTCTGCGCGACGGTATTCAGGATTACCAGATGCTCTACATGATGGAACAGGCATGCGGCGCGCAGACAGCTGACGAGATCGCAGAAATGGTATCTCAAAATGTTGTCTGCTACACGAAGGATGACACTTATCTGCATGACTGCCGCGTTTACC
>JAZQNC010000271.1:0-2692 GCA_045627165.1 Eubacteriales bacterium | reverse complement strand
CACGGACTGTTCCGGCGGCGTGATTTTTCTTTCGATTTATTGAATAACACACAACCGCAAACGAAAATAAAGGAAAAGGAGAACGACATGGCTCTTGTACCGACAGTCATAGAAACCACCAATCGCGGAGAACGCGCGTATGATATATACTCCCGTCTTCTTAACGACAGAATAATATTTTTAGCTGATGAGGTAAACGATGTTACGGCCTCTCTCGTAGTGGCTCAGCTTCTTTTCCTCGAATCACAGGATCCCGATAAGGATATATGCTTTTATATAAACAGCCCCGGCGGTTCGATTTCCTCCGGTATGGCTATTTATGATACCATGAATTATATCAAGTGCGACGTATCTACGATCTGCGTCGGCATGGCGGCAAGCATGGGCGCGTTCCTGCTTTCCTCCGGTACGAAGGGAAAGCGTCTTGCACTTCCCAACAGTGAGATAATGATCCACCAGCCTCTCGGCGGTGTTCAGGGTCAGGCAAGCGACATCAAGATTCACACCGACCATATACTCCGCATCCGTTCAAAGCTCAACGGTATCCTTGCCGAAAATACGGGCAAGCCTCTTGACGTTATCGAGCGCGATACCGAACGCGACAACTTCATGACGGCAGCTGAGGCTATGGAATACGGTCTTATCGACCGCGTTATAGAAAAGAGAGCGTAAGTGCTCTGCCGCACAGGCGTGCAAATTCATGTGAAAGGAAGCTTTCGCCGCGGCGAAGGCTGTGACTGTAATTATGGCATCAAACAAAGGTTCTAAGGGAAGCGGGAATCATATCCAGATATGTGATTTCTGCGGCAGGGACGAAACCGAAGTCAGCTTCATGATTCCCGCCCCCTCGGGTATCTGTATATGCAGCGACTGCGTGGAGATATGCAGTTCCATTATCTCCGACTATAAAAAGCAGCAGAAGATGGCTGACGGAAACGGCGGCGAAAAGCTCACTCTCGCTTCGCTTCCCAGGCCCGCGCAGATCAAGGCAGCTCTCGACGAATATGTTGTCGGTCAGGATAACGCTAAGAAAACCCTTTCGGTAGCCGTGTATAACCATTACAAGCGTATTCTTCAGCTTGACAAAAAGGGCAGAAAGAGCAAAAACGACGATGTTGAGCTTCAGAAGAGCAACGTGCTGCTTCTGGGTCCCACGGGCGTGGGCAAGACCTTCCTTGCCCAGACGCTGGCAAAAACTCTGAAGGTGCCCTTTGCCATAGCCGACGCGACGACTCTTACCGAGGCGGGATATGTCGGTGAAGACGTTGAGAATATTCTTCTGCGCCTCATTCAGGCAGCCGATTTCGACATAGAGAAGGCGGAGAAGGGTATCATCTATATCGACGAGATAGACAAGATTTCCCGTAAAAGCGAAAACCGTTCCATAACCCGCGACGTTTCGGGCGAGGGCGTTCAGCAGGCGCTGCTGAAAATCGTTGAAGGCACGGTATCGAACGTGCCTCCGAACGGCGGAAGAAAGCACCCGAATCAGGATTTCATTCAGATAAATACCGAGAACATTCTCTTCATCTGCGGCGGCAGCTTTGACGGAATAGCGCAGCTGGTCGAGAGCCGCAAGGGAAGCTCGACTATCGGCTTTGAGGGCGAGATACTGAAAAAGGATGAGCGTGCGAAGAAGAATATATACAGCGAGATAGAGCCGCACGATATCGTCAAATACGGACTTATTCCCGAGCTGGTAGGACGTCTGCCCATAATCTGTGGTCTCGATTCGCTTGATTCCGACGCTCTGGTAAGAATAATGTGCGAGCCGAAGAATTCGCTGGTAAAGCAGTATCAGAAGCTTTTCGAGCTTGACCATGCGGAGCTTGTCTTTACGGATGACGCGCTTCACCGTATTGCCGACCTTGCAATAGAGCGCAATACAGGCGCAAGAGGTCTGCGCTCCATAACCGAGGGAGTGATGCTCGGCATCATGTATGATGTTCCTTCACGCAGCGACGTTAAGAAGGTCACGATCACCTCTGCCGTTGTTGACGGAAAGGAGCCTCCAATACTTGAGCTTACCGACGGAAAGCCCGCCGATAGTCTGAATGTGTTTGACAGACTCGAAGACGAGAATAACTGAATAAAACTAACAAACCGACAGTGATGAGCTGCCGGTTTTGTGTTAAAGACGAATTGTATCAGACTGTGTTATCAGCCGAGTACGGTTTCCACCGCTTTATGGATCACGGTGCAGATATCGCGGTCAAAGCCGTCATAGAAGCTGTCCGACATATCGGGCGAAAGCGAGGTCTTTCCCGCGAGGGTGCAGTAAATGACACATGCCGCGACATACGAGCCGTATGGCGAGGCGTGCTCTCCGTCCTGCCAGAACAGATCGACCTGCGGGCAGTTATTGCGTATGTATTCCCATACCTTTCCCACAGGCGCGAGAAGCATGTCATACTTTTCAGCGGCGTCGGTATATGCCTTTATCATTTCGCTCTGCGCTTCGGGATGAGCAAGGCTTGCCCATGTCATATACAGACAGGGCTTTGAACCGGACGGAATAAGATCGTGCATTATCGCTGCGTCATTCATGAGCGCGTCATAGCCGATAAATGGATGCGCCACGTCCTGCAGCACTATGTAATCATATCCGCCGTATCTGATGTTGAAACGGCTGTGGGGCTGTTCGGAATGCCATTTTAAGGTCATACCGCCGTGAGTTACCATGACGGTATCG